>CAMNNY010000087.1 GCA_946546175.1 uncultured Bacteroidales bacterium | reverse complement strand
TATATCCATCATCCATAGTGGAGGCATCTGCGCTGCGAACGCCCCAATACTGAGCGTCATCTTCTTCCATCGAGCCGCCCTTGAGAAGTTCGGTAAGCGGAACAACCTCAACAGTAGCGGTATAGGTATCGCTTTCCTCGCCTCCGGTAACGGTAGCCTTGACGGTGTATGTGCCGTACTCGGCAAAAGTATGGGACATCTTGAACTCAGAGCCCTTCTCGCCGTCACCGAAATCCCATGCGATGGAGCTGCCACCCTGGGAGGCGGAAGCATCGAATGCTACGGTACGGCCGAAATTACCCTCGCGGTAAGCCTGAGCGGTAGCCGAGAAGAAAGCCTTAACCGAGCCGGATCCGCCTTCGAGGGTAATGGAAGCCTCTTTGGTGTCTCTCTCACCGTCGGCGTTGGCTACGGTAAGGGTAACAGTGTATGAACCGCCTGCGAGATACTCGTGGGTGGGGGAAGCGGTCTTTGCGGACTCGCCGTCACCGAAATCCCACTTGTACGAAGTTGCATTCTCGGACTTGTCGGTGAAAGAAACCGTAAGGCCGTCGATTGCATACTCAAAGTCTGCCTTGGGGGTGCCTCCGGTAGGGGTAGGGTCGTCTCCGCCGGCATTGGGATCTGTGCATGCAACCATCATGATGGAAGCAAATGCAAGAAGTGAAAATAATTTTTTCATAAAAACAATGATTGATTGGTGTTGTTATTCTATAGGGAAAAGTGTGCGGATTTCGCTTTCGGGCTTGTCGGCTCCGACGGTATCCCAGTGGGAGCTGTTGAGGTCGAGAACGATTACGACACTGGTGTTTTTCTCAGCGAGCTCATACTCGGTGGGCTCGGAAATCTCCAGCCCGAGGACGAGCAGCTTGTAGCTGTCGGTGACCCAGAGCGAACTCTTCTGCAGGGCGAGAGCCTTCATGTCCACATCGACCGTGCAGGTACCGCCGTTGGTCCCTGCCTCAACCTCTATCGTGGATGGGATAGTGCAGAGGCTGGTCGGAAGAGCCTGGGCAGGAGTACCTTTCTCGGAGTACTCGTCGAGCTTGCCGTCTGTCTCGCCCTGGCTGAAGGCAAGGCTCACGCTGAAGGCCTTCTGCTCGGCAAGATATCCAGAGCGGATCACTCCAAGCACGATGCTGAGCTTGCCCGAAGCCTTGTCGTAGCTGCAGGTGTAGACGGAGTTCTGGTAAAACGCTCCGAGCGGAATAGGATAGGTATTGTCGAGCCCCGTCACGGTAGCCTGAGGGATGTAAACCTTGGCAAAGCCGTAGTCGCGGGTGGCATCGTCGGGGCTGCATGCGGCAAAACTCAGAGCCGCGGCGAGCATTATCAAAATACGGTTCTTTTTCATGGCGCTCTTCTAATTGTAGAAAGGATTCTGGGTAAGGGTGCCGCCTGCATTGGCTATCTCCTTGCGGGAGAACGGCAGGTAGTAGTTCTTCTCTTCGAAGACCCTTGTACCCACATACTTATAGGTGTACTGGTAGCCGCCGAGGCTGTTCTTGGTCACAACCACGCCCTTGACCGAACGGTTGAGCACGGTCTCGGCGTCTTCCCAGCGGAGAAGATCCCAGTAGCGGTGGTCTTCGAAGGCAAGTTCGACCTGCCTTTCGTTCTTGACCGCCTTGCGGAAATCGGCCTTGGAAGATGCGGTTACCGCCGGCAGAAGGGTGCTTGCACTGTTGCGCACCTCGGTAAGGGCGTCGCGTGCGGTCATACCGTAGCCGTCGGGGTCGGCATCGGGGCCGTAGGCCTCGTTCATGGCCTCGGCGTAGTTCAGAAGTACCTCCGCATAGCGGTACAGCGGCCAGATATGGTCAGTGCTGCCGCCCTCGACGAGGTTGAGGTTGGGAGCGAGGAACTTCTTGAGGTAGTATCCGGTCTTGGATGCGCCGTTGACCCGCTGGTCGTATGCGGCTCCGGCCGATTCGTCGATGATGTTGCCGTTCCAGACGCTGCCGTTGTAGACTATGGTCGCATAGAAGCGGGGATCCCTGTTGATATAGGGGTCGGGGGCCTCGGGGCCGACATAGCCGTAGGCATCGACAAGGTTCTGCGTAGGACATACGCCGCTGGAGCCTCCGCGCGTGCCGACCGGGTAGTTGGCCTGTTCGGGAGCGCTTCCGGCTGCGCGGCGGATAAGGAAGATCGACTCGACATCGTTAGCGGCGTTGTTCTTAAGGAAATAGTCGCCGTAGTTGCGGTTGGCGGGCATATGCCACGAAGGTTTCGTGCGCGCGCCGGTGCCGAAGCCGAAGCCCTTGTTGAAGATGTCCTGGCGGACCTTGATCACGTCGTATGCGGCCTTGGCGGCGTCTTTCCACTTCTGCGCATCACCGTCGGGGTTATTTCGGGGGCTGGCGGCATAGAGCAGCACGCGGGCCTTGATGGCAAGGGCCGTAGTCTTGTCGAAACGGCCGATCTCGTCGCGGAAGTTCCAGTTGTTAACGTCGGCGATGGCATTGTCGGGTGTCTCGTCGAGTCCCACCCTCCAGTCGAGGTTGACCTTGTCGGCATTCTCGTCGATGAGGCTGACTATGTGGTCCACGACCTCGTCGTAGGTAGCCTGGCGGACGATGCCGTCGCTCTCGCCGACGATGGGCACTGCGCCGTACATTTTCAGAAGCTCACCGTAGTAGTAGGCCTCCGCAACTGCGGCTTCGGCCCTTAGCCATCCGAGGTTGATAAGGTCGCGCTTGTAGGCCTTGGGCTTTTCGGTACTGTAGATGGTGCCGTCAGGGTTGTAGACCGTGCTGGTGTCGCGGTTCAGGGCGAGGAACTTCTCGCCTTCCTTGGCATAGTCGAGGAAGAAACGCGCGGCGCGGATACCTTCGTAGCAGTTGTTGTAGAGGTAGCCGATGGGGTTGACATCCGGAGAGATGAGTCCGCGGGTGAAGTACGACACGTCGGAGACGGGCGCCGCCTGTTCCGCTTCGTCGGAAGCGGTTGCGAAGAGGTTGCCGTCGATCACGTTGAAGCCGTACTGCATCGGGGTGTAGAAGGCATACGCGAAACTGTTAAGCGTGCTCGGACGGGTCTGGAGCCTGTCTTCGGTGTCGAACACGTCCATGCGCGTATCGAGAAAATCCGAGCATGAGACGGCGCAAAGCGCTGAAAGTGTGAGAATGATTATTCCGTGTTTCATATCGCTGCCTTTTTAGAATGTGAGCTGTACTCCGGCGCAGATGCTCCGCGCGGCCGGGTAGCCGTAGGAGACCGCTTCGGGGTCCATCTTGTATTTGCTGAGAACGGAACTGAGAGTAAGGAGATTGCTTCCCGACAGGTAGACGCGCAGACCGTCGACCCCGCGCATCGGGATCGTGTATCCCAACTCGAGGTTCTTGAGCCTCAGGAAATTGTTGTTCTTGACCCAGAACGAACTTGCCCTGTAGTTGTGGTCGTTCTGTTTGGTGGTGAGCCTGGGGAAGGTCGCGCTCTTGCGGGTGTCCAGACCTGCCTCAGGGTAGTAGGCCCATGCACCTTCGGCCCACTCGAACGCAGTGGAGTAGCCGATGAATGGCTGCCACTCGGAGTAGTCGAGCAGGTTGACGGTTGAGCCGAACGAGGATGTAAAGAGCACGCTGAGGTCGAAACTCCCCCACTTGAGCTCGCCTCCGAAGTCGACGGTAAGCATCGGATAGGAAGGATTGCCCAGCCAGATTACGTCGGTCTCGTCGATGTAGCCGTCGCCGTCCTGGTCTTTGTACTTGAGGTCGCCGGGCTGCACGCTTCCGAAGAGCGGAACCGGCAGGCCTTCTGCGACAGCGCCGTCGAGGTCGAAGTCCTTGAGCTCATAGAACCCTATGCACTCAAGACCCATGCGCGAGCCGTAAGGATGGCCTGTAGCGGCGTTGTAGGGGAACTTCGCTCCGACTTCGCCCATCTCCAGGATGGTGTTCCGCGCAAGCAGGATATTGGCGAAAGCCGAATAGTCGAGCTCTCCCTGACGGTCGGCCCAGACGAGCGAGAGGTCGACTCCCGCATTGAGCATCCGGCCGAGGTTGGTGTAGGCCGAGTTGAGCCCGTGGTAGTCCAGCAGGGTCCGGTCGAGAGTGAGGATGCCGCTGCGAAGGTCGACGAAGACATCGCCCGTGACGGTGAGCTTGCCGAGCACCTTGGCGTCGGCGCCGATGTTGGCCTTGAGGCTCTTTTCGGCCGTGACGTCGGGTGTGGCATTGAAGTAAGGACGGATGCCGCTCACCCCGCCGCCGAAGTTGGGACCCATGCCGGTGACGAAGCTGCCCGTCCAGGTGTAGTACTGCTCGTAGAGGTAGCGGCCGTCGGTCTGGAAACCGTCGATGCCCACATAGGCCTCTGTCGAACCGGTGAAGCCGGCGGAAGCCCTGAGTTTCAGGTCGTCGGAGACTTTCCAGCCGAGCGAGAGGGTCGGATAGAAGACATAGCGGTTGCCGGGAGCGTACGCGTCCGATCCGAAGAAGGAGAAGCCAAGCGCGGCATCGAGACGGTCGTCGTAGCTGTAACGGAGCGAGCCGCTGTAGTTGATGTAGCGGTACTTCCAGTTGTAGAACTGGGAGCCGTTGCCGTTGAAGTCGGAGATATGGGCCTGGAGAAGGGCGCCGAGTTTACCCTCGCCAAGGGTGCCGTCCCAGCCGAGGATGGCGTTACCCTGCATCCAGCGCTCCTTGCCCGAAGACCAGTAGCCCTGGGAACGGAGGTAGGTGGACACGTCCGCCGTCTGGGGCACGCCGCCGATGTAGCGGGCGTAGGTGCTGGTCTTGGCCGTGTTGCCGACCGTCCTGGAGTAGAAGGAGAAACCTTCCTGAATGTAGAGGCCGGGGAGGATGAATCCGAGGTCTTCGCGGAACTTGAAGTTGGCCTGCATCACCTTGGTGCGGGATGTGGTCCAGCCGAGGCCGATCAGCGATCCGACCGGGTTGTTGGGGTGGGCCGCCGTACCCGAAAGGTTGATTATGGGGTCGGTCGAGATCTCGTCGAAGATGGGATAGATGTTGGACGGATAGCTCATCACGTCGGCTGCAAGGTCGTAGACGCTGTAGTTGGGACGGGCCCTGTCTTCGAGCCTGCCGCCTATGTCCATGCTGACCGTCAGCACCTTGCCGAACTTCACGTCGAGGTTGGTCCTCACGCCGTACTTGACCATCGACACGTTGTGGGTGCGGTCGGTGTTGCGCACGTTGAGGAAGCCCTGCTGATTGGCGTAATCGAGCACCACGTTGTATTTGGCAAGCTGTGAGCCTCCCCTTATCGAGAGGTTGGCATCGCCGTAGGTGGCAGTGTTCTTGAAGACTTCGTCGTACCAGCCGACATCGACTCCGGTGCCGTTCTTGTAGGCGGCAAGGGCGTCGGCGTCGTAGTAGGGATCCCACTCCATGCCATTGTCGTTGGACCATGCCTGGTTGTAGAGGCGGGCATAGTCGTAGGAGCCCAGAGGCTTTGCCTTATTGATGGGAGTCTGCACGCCGCCGCTTGTCTTGAAGCTGATCTTGGGAGCGCCTTCAGTGCCGCGCTTGGTGGTGATGTAGAGGACGCCGTTGGCGCCGTTCATGCCGTAGAGGGCGAGGTCGGAGGCGTCTTTGAGGACCTCGACCGACTCGATTTCTTCTGCCGACAGATAATTGATGTAGTCGCTCTTGACTTCGAATCCGTCGACATAGATCTTGAGGGTGTTGAGGTCGGCGCTCTCGGCATAGGAGCCGATGCCGCGTATCATCATGCGGGCGCTGCCGCTGCCGGGAACGGCGTCGCGCACCGTTACCGTGAGGCCCGGATACCTACCCGCAAGCGAAGCCGTAAAGTTCGCCTGGTCCTGCGAATATGCACTCGCGCCGAGAAGCAGCGCTGCAATGCCTGTAAGTAAACTTCTGGTTTTCATATCAATATCCGGGGTTCTGGACGATTATGCCCTTGTTGACTTCATCCTGACGGAAAGGCTCCAGGAACCACTTGGGGTGCCAATAACCGGTGTAGGAATAAGCATCCCAGTAGGAGACGAGTCCTTCCATGGTGTTGTTGTTGTCGATGCACAGGTAGGAGATCTCCGTCATGGGGCCGCCGAGTATCTTGGTGCCGATGTCGGGGTGCTTCCAGTGCTTGACGTCGTAGTAGCGCTGGTTCTCCTCGAAGAACTCGAGGGCCTTTTCGCGCACGATCAGCTCGCGGAGTTTTGCCTTGTCGGTCTCGCTGACCGAAGGAAGACCCGCCCTGTTGCGGATTATGTTGAGGTACTTCAAGGCGTTGGCTGTCTCGCCAATCTCGTTGTAGGCTTCTGCCAGATGCAGATAGTTCTCCGCGAGGCGGAACAGAGGGAATTCGAACCACCTGCGGGCGCCCGCCTGGTAGTAGAACTTGGTCGGACATCCGACTCCCCTGCCTTCGATCGCACGGGACATCGATGCCGCGATAGCCGGATCGGAAGTAAGGCTGCCCATGTACCAGATGGCGTCGTTCCAGTTGGAGTCGCCGTCGTTCGAGCGGCCGAACTTGCCGGGCACGCAGATGTCCACGCGGAAGCGGGGCTCGATCTTGTCGATGTTGTCGGCAAAGTCGGAGATTGGCCTGGGCGCAGTCTCGTCTGTGGTAGGCCAGTCGATCTCCCCGCCTTCAGTGTCGCGGTAGAGGCGGAGGAAATTGGTCAGCAGGCCGCGCTGCGAACGCTCGCCGGCATCGACATAATTGGACCAGTTGTAGCCCTCGGTCATGTTGTTGTAGACCTGCTGGTCAGACTCGATCTTGAATGCGAGGATAGTCTCCGGACCGTTAAGTTCGGATACGCCCCTGCCGTAGTCGGAGATGGCCGTCTCGAAGTCGTTGCGGTTGCCTTCACCGGCCGTGAAGATGAGGTGCTTGCCGTGGGCCTTGCCCCATTCGATCAGGGCGAGGTGGGCGGCGATGGCGTCTTTGTAACGCTGCTCGTCGTATCCGCCGAGCCAGATGAGATGCTCGTCACCGTCGAAGGGGATGCCGAACTCCTGGGTGTAGGGCTTGGCGGAGTTGAAAAGGGGCCTGGAGGCGAAGGTGAGCACGCGGGCGCGCATCGCCAGAGCGGCTCCCTTCGTAAGGCGGCCCTCCCACTTGTCGCCGCAGCCAGGCTCTATGTCGAGCCAGGTGTCGGGGAGGCGGGATTCGGCCTCTTTGATCATCTCAAGAGTGAAGTTGAGGGTCTCGAGGGCAGTCGCACGGGGGAACTCGAGATTGTCGTCCATGTTGTTGGCCTGACGCACGATCGGCACACCGCCCCAGCGCTGGAACATGCCCATGTAGCGGTATGCGATGAGCCCGTAGGCCTCACCCTTCATGTACTCCTTCATCTCGGCGGTGAGCTCAGAGCATTGGTCGATGTTCTGGATGATGAGCCAGCAGGCGCGGATCACTTCCCAGTTCTCGCCGAAGTTAGCCGGAGAGCCCTGGTACTGGCCTGAAGCGTCGAGGACCGTGGTCGGGCCGTTGACCACGAGGTTGTAGCCGGCGTGCCAGCTGTAGCCGCGGGTCAGCTCGCCCGAAAGCGAAGCGAGGGTGCCGTGATTGATAGCCCAGCCTTCGGGAAGGCCTTCGCGAAGGCCCCTGTGATAGGCCCTCCAAAGCATTCCCTCGGTATCTTTGCGGTTGGAGAAGACGTCTTCTTTGTACACGCTTCCGGTAACTTCGGGCATCTCGAGGAAGAGGTCGCAGGAGCTGACTCCCAGCACCGCTACGAATATCATTGCTATGATACTTTTCTTTTTCATATCCGTATCCTCCTTCTACTAAAAACTAATGTTGACACCTGCATTGACCGTCCTTGTGAGCGGGAACACGTAGGAGATGTTACCCTCGGAGCCGCCGAGATTGTCCTTGGTCTCGGGGTCGATTCCGTAGCGGCTCATCTTGTCGAAGAAGGTCATCAGGTTGTTTGCATTGACATAGACACGCAGCGACGAGATCCCGGCTTTCTGAAGCAGGGGTGAATGCTCGTCGAAGGTGTAGCCGATCTCCACGTTCTTGATGCGGAGATGGTCGGAAGGAAGGGCCCAGAGGTCGCTCTTGGGGCCGAAATCGTAGTGGTCCTGGCCGGCGTCGTAGACGGCGCGCGGGTAGGTGATTTCGGCGCCGGATGCGGCCTTCTCGGGGGTCCATCTGCCTTCGTACTGCCAGAGGAAGGCGTTACCGGCCCTCTTGAAGAAGGGACTGGTGATACGCGCGATGTAGTAGGTTCCCATCGAGGTTCCGGAGAGGACGACATTGACATCGAAGCCGGCGTAGCTGAAGCCCAGTTTGCCGCCGAAGTTCATCAGCGGACGGTTGGGGTAGCCGATCGGTCCCATGTCCTTGCTGTCGATGATGCCGTCGCCGTTGAGATCGACA
>CAMNNY010000086.1 GCA_946546175.1 uncultured Bacteroidales bacterium | reverse complement strand
CAGGGAGGCGAAAAGCAGCTCATCGACGCAGTCATGAAGCGCCAGGTCGGCTCGGGCGGACTGCCTATCAGCGTCGGCGCAGTCGTGCAGAATACTGCAACCGCCCTCGCCACCTACGAGGCCGTCCAGAAGAACAAACCGCTTATCACCAACGTGCTCACGGTCACAGGCGATTGTCTGCCGGTTTCAGCCCAGCACAACTACCTCTTCCGCATCGGCATTCCGCTCAGCTACATCGCTGAGTACGCCGGCGGAGTGCCCGAGGGCGCGGCCAAGATTGTCAGCGGCGGCCCCATGATGGGGCGTGCCATCTCCAATCTCGAGGCGACGACGGTCAAGGGCTCCAGCTCGATCCTTTATCTCAGCGAGGGGGCAACCAAGCGTCCGGCCGAGTCTGCATGTATCAGGTGCGGCCGTTGTGCCGATGCCTGCCCGATGGGACTCGAGCCTTTCCTTCTGAGGCGTCTTACCATCGCCGGCGATCTCGAAGGCCTCGAGAAGAACGCCGTCCAGGATTGTATCGAATGTGGCTGCTGCCTCTACAGCTGCCCGGCAAATATCCCTCTGCTCGACCTTATCCGTCAGTCGAAGGGACAGGTGCTCGGCATACTCAGGGCGCGCGCCGCAGCGGCAAAGGCAGCCGCAACTCAAAAGTAACAGTAGGTTATGGGAAAAAATAATATGTTAGTTTCTCCTTCGCCCCACATCCATGCCGCCGTCAGTACGCGTTCGCTGATGCGCGATGTGATCATCGCCCTTCTGCCCGCGACCATCGTCGCCGTGCTGTTCTACGGTTGGAGCGAACTGCTGGTGCTCGCCGTGAGCATCGGTTCTTGCGTGCTGCTCGAATGGGCGATCACCAAATGGCTCATGAAGAAGCCTTCGACCATAGGCGATCTTTCGGCCGTGGTCACCGGCTTGCTCCTGGCGCTCAACCTCCCCGTCAGCACTCCCTGGTGGGTCGTGCTTGTAGGTGCGGTTGTAGCAATCGGAGTTGCCAAGATGTCGTTCGGCGGCCTTGGCCAGAATGTGTTCAACCCTGCTATCACGGCCCGTGTGTTCCTCCTTGTGTCGTTCCCGGCTCAGATGACTGACTGGACTGTCCCTGCAGGCTTTATTCATTCGAGCGACGCAGTGTCCGGCGCAACCCTTCTCGGGCGTTTCTCGGAGGGCGGAGTCGATGCCATTGCCGGCACAGACTATCTGCATACTCTGTTTCTCAATATCGGAGGCTCTGCAGGTGAGATCAGTGCGATAGCGCTTCTGCTCGGCTTTGTCTACCTGCTTGTACGCAGGGTGATCAAGCCTTGGATCCCTTTCAGCATCTTCGGCACCGTTGCGCTCATAAGCTTGATCTTCTGGCTCGTCAATCCCGCCAAGTTCAGCGATCCGGTATTCAATCTTCTGTCCGGAGGTCTGATCCTCGGCGCATGTTTCATGGCGACCGACTATGTGACTTCGCCTATGAGTAATCTCGGAGGTGTCATCTATGGTTTCGGAATCGGTCTGCTCGTGATGATGATCCGTTACTTCGGGTCCTATCCCGAGGGAGTAAGCTTCGCAATTCTGCTTATGAATATGACGGTTCCGCTTCTCAATAACTGGTTCCATCAGAAAAAATACGGGAGGAAGTAGCCATGGCAGCACAGTCAAATCTCAGAAACATGGTCCTTTGCCTCACGCTGGTATGTCTGGTGTGCGGCGGACTGCTCGGTGCCGTCAATGCCATCACGGCAGGCATCATTGAAGAAACCGCCCATAAGAATCTGGTGGCATCCATTGCCAAGGTGCTTCCCGAGGGAGGAGAACTCTCCGAAAGTCAGACTTCGGATGCGGCCGGTATCGACGAGTATTACGTTCTCAGTTCCGAGGGCGCACCTCTTGCATACGCGGTTAAATCCACAACCGTCGGTTTTGGCGGTGACCTTACAATCATAGTTGGCGTGCTCCCGGACGGCACCGTCTACAACACATCGGTGTTTGCCCATGCGGAGACTCCCGGTCTTGGTGCCAAGTGCACAGAGGAAGAGTCTCAGTTCCGCACCCAGTTCAAGGGCTACAAAGGCTCGATGAAGGTGAAGAAAGACGGAGGAGACCTCGATGCCATCACGGCTTCGACCATCACCTCAAGGGCGTTCACCAAGGCTGTCGCCCAGGCCGTCGAGTTCGTTAATTCACTAAATGGAGGATCCGGCAATGAGTAAGTTCCACTATCTCTCGGACGGACTTGTCAAGAACAATCCGACTTTCGTGCTTGTGCTCGGTATGTGTCCGACACTCGCCACCACTACTTCGGCTCTCAACGGTATGGAGATGGGACTTGCCACTATGTTCGTGCTGATCCTTTCCAATATCGTGATTTCCCTCATTGCCCCGGTAGTCCCGGACAAGGTGCATATCCCGGTCTATATCGTCGTCATAGCGACTTTCGTGACCTTGCTTGAACTTCTCATGAAGGCTTATGTGCCCGCCGTCTATGCTTCGCTCGGTCTTTTCATCCCGCTTATCGTGGTGAACTGCATCGTGCTCGGGCGCGCAGAGGCTTTTGCCGGCAAGAACGGCGTCGGCGCTTCGGCCCTCGACGGCATAGGCGTCGGCCTGGGATTTACCCTCTCTCTTACGGTCATCGGCCTTATCCGTGAGATCCTCGGCAGCGGATCAGCCTTCGGATTCAAGCTTTTTGCAGGCGACGGTATCCTTGCCTTCGTGCTTGCTCCGGGTGCTTTCCTCGTAATCGGCTACCTTATGGTTTTGTTTAACAAATATCTCAAGAAGTAATGGCAGAGTATCTACTTATCATCGTCACAGCGATATTCGTAAACAATATCCTGCTTGCGCAGTTCCTCGGAATCTGCCCTTTCCTCGGAGTTTCCAACAAACTCTCCACTGCAACCGGCATGTCCGGTGCCGTGTGCTTTGTCATTACTCTCGCCACGGTGGTTACCTGGCTCATCAATAAATATCTCCTTGTCAGGTTCGATATCACCTACCTGCAGACCATCGCATTCATCCTTGTGATTGCGGCTCTGGTCCAGATGGTTGAAATCGTCCTCAAGAAGGTGAGCCCCTCGCTCTATCAGGCCCTCGGTATCTTTCTTCCGCTTATCACTACCAACTGCGCCGTTCTTGGCGTGGCCCTTTCTGTGGTTCAGAAGGATATGGGCCTCGGACAGGCTACCGTCTACGCTTTCGCCACCTCGCTTGGCTGGGGACTTGCCATGATCCTTTTCTCAGGACTTCGCGAGCATCTCGCCATGAACGATGTGCCGAAAGCCTTCAAGGGACTTCCTATCGCCCTCATCACTGCGGGCATTATGGCTCTGGCATTTCTTGGTTTTACCGGAATCGGAAACTGATTATGAAAAGTAAGATCGTTATTGCAGTTCTGGCGGTGCTTCTGGCAGGCTTTACGGCTGCCGCCCAGCCCCGCGCTTTCGGTCTGAGGTTCGCATCGGGCCTTGAGATCAGCTATCAGCACAACCTTGGTTCGACCCATCAGGGGGCGAACTACCTCGAGTTTGACGCGGGCGTGATGGGCTATACCAATTATCCCGGTTACAGGCTCAGTGCCATATACGATTTTACGATTCTGCGCTTCCCGATGCTGGGTGGCAATTTCAATATGGCCATAGGCCCCGGACTCACCCTCGGCATGTACGACAAGTCGAAGTTCATGGGCGGTCTTGTGGTGCAGTATGCGGTTGGCTACGAGTTTGGCTCGCTGCCTCTCTCGATAGGTGTGGACACCCGTCCCTGCTTCGTCTTTACGGCTGAAGGTGCGACCATGTCCTTCAAGGAACTTATTCCGATGGCAAGTCTTAGGTGGAAGTTCTGACGATGAGAAACCTTAAGCCTTTTCTGACTTCTGCGTTGCGGCTCTTAGTAGTCGTTCTTACGGTATCTCTCGCGTTTACCGCGTGCGAGGACTATAAACTCCCGGAGTGGAATCCGGTCGAGAAGGTAGATCCGGCCGATACGCTGGATCCCGCCGTCCCCGTGGATCCCGTCGACCCTGAGGATCCTGAAGACCCGGAAGACCCTGAGGATCCGGTAGACCCTGAGAATCCGGTAGACCCTGTTAATCCCGGGCAGGACGGCTCCATGACCCTCGCGGGCTGGTATGAGCTTCCGGTGGCGCGGGATGCCGACCGCGACGGCGTGGACGATCTCGATCCGTCGCTCTACTATGCTTCGCACTCCTTCTCGATGAACAGCCGCGAGTATCGCAACTACAGCGTGTGCTACAGCGGTGAGCATCATTGCCCCGTGTGGGTGGCGGCACCAAGGCATTCCGTCTATGAGCAGAAGAATGTAAAGCGCACCGACGCTTATGCGAAGGATCCTTCGATCCCGGCAGATATCCAGTACAACTCGAAGAGCACCGGGGGCGGTTGCAACAAAGGCCACATGTTGGGTTCGGCTGAGAGGCTTTGTTCGCGTGAGGCCAATGTCCAGGTCTTCTACTACACCAACATCGCTCCGCAGCTCTCTGCCGGTTTCAATACCGGAGGCGGCGGATGGAATATACTCGAGGACTGGGTGGACGGTCAGGTCTGCAGCGATACCCTCTATGTGGTGATTGGCTGCTACTTTGACGAGTTCACGGATGGCTATGGCAACACCGTAAGCCCTTCAACCATATCGTTCGGCGGCCGTGGCGACGTGGATATGCCTACGATGTTCTACTATCTTCTCCTGCGGACCAAGAAAGGCAGTTCGGGCAAGGCTCTTCGCGACTGCAGCGCATCCGAGCTCAAGTGCGTCGCATTTGTCCGCGCGCATACTAACTCGCTTAAGGGCCAGAAGCCCTCAAGCCGCGAGATGATGTCGGTTTCCGATCTGGAAAAGATAACAGGATTCAGCTATTTTGCCAACGTGCCTAATGCGCCGAAAGATTCCTTCTCGGCTTCTGATTGGGGGCTATAGACTTACAAACTGAACGCAAACGGGCGCTCCGACCTCGATGGCTTTGCCGGTAGGGGACAGGGCGCCTGAGTTTTTGTCTATGGTGTAGATCTCGATGGCATTCGAGTCGCGGCAGGCGCAGAGAAGATAACTGCCGTCGGGCGAAATCGCGAAGTTCCGTGGATGCTTGCCCGTCAGTTGATATCCGACTTTGCTTACCATCCCGCTCTGGGGGTCTACGCTGAAGATGGCGATGCCGTCTTCTTTGAGCCGATGGCTGGTGTAGAGGAAACGTCCGTCGGGGCTCAGATGAATGTCGGCACTGCCGCACCCCCTGCCTTTGTACGCCTTGAGAGTTTGGATGGGCTTAAGCTCTCCGTCATTGTAAGAGAAGACCACGAGGTGGTCGGTGAGTTCGCAGATAAGGTATGCGAAGCGACCGTCGGCGCTGAAGGTGAGGTGGCGCGGGCCGTATTTGCGAAGGCCCCGGTGCTTCCAGGCTACCGTGTACTCGCCGAGGGGGTGGATCCCATCCAGGCGTTCGAACCTGTGGATACAGTCGTTGCCGAGATTGGTAGTGAAGAAGTATTTGCCGTCGGGGGAGACGACCGTGCAGTGCATGTGGGCAGGTTCGGTGCTGACTTTTTCTCCGGTGAGGATGCGTGTGTACTCCACGCCGGAGCTGAACCACTGCGTGTAACCGAGTATGCCTCCGCCGGGGGCCAGGGCAAATGCTGTCAGCGACCCGCCTGTGTAGTTCGATGTGATGACGGTCTCTCCGTTGAAAAGGATGTTGCATGGGTCTTCACCGGACACTTCTCCCATGGGAATGGGGATAGAGTTGATGAGCTCTATCGTGTCTTCGGATAGCCTGAACGCGCTCACAGCCTGCCTGCCGTCGTTGTACTCGTTGACGGCATATGCCCTCGTCCCGTCCGGCCTGGCTACCACGAAGGAAGGATTTCCGGACGG
>CAMNNY010000085.1 GCA_946546175.1 uncultured Bacteroidales bacterium | reverse complement strand
GTGTTATACATTGCGAAAAAGAATCCTCAAGTAATAGGCGTTTATTCTCCCAATCCTAGTGGTCGGAGTTTGAATCAGTGGCTTTTATGGCTGCCTCAAAAAGTAGACAAGCCGGGGTTGTTGCAGTTGAAAATCAAGCCTTTATCTTTGATTGCAGACGGCTGTACTATACGAGTTCTTACTCCTCAAGAAATTGAAGATCTTCCAAGATCTATGGGAAGAGCGCGCAGCAGTATGGATGCATCTCAAGAAACGCTTGATTTATTAAGCATTCTCAATGTAAATAAGGAGCCCCTAACCTTGCACGTAGAGAGAATTAATCAAGATAAGAGAATAATCAATTTCAACAATGGCGATTACATTATATGTGAAGCCTTTGTTTCAGGAGATATGGTATATCGTTATCCCAATATATATGCTTGCGGCATATATCCAAATACTATTGTTATGGATAGTAAGGGGGATATCATTTCTATTAAATGTCAACAGACTCATATATTACAAGTACCTTCATTCATAGTCAACAACTTTTTTTGTGATTACCGATCAATTGACTTATCTCGTTCCGATATTGACGGGGTTCACTATAAACTAGATTTACTCCCGTCGCGTCACCCGGATTGTCATAAACGATAATTTGATTGAATTGCTGATCCTCGCAGTAGTTTGCAAATCTCCTACAATACTCTTAACTTGCCGTCTGTGGTTCGTAAAACAGACATGACCGACAGCGTAAGATTCGTATATCTTGCCGATGGGACAAAACAATTATCTTCAAAAAACGAGATGAAATGAAAAGATTTATTAGTGCTTTAATGTGCTTAATCATGGGAGCGTCACTTTCAGCTCAAGAACTAAGTCGCGTTGTCTCCATTGAAATAAGCGAAGAAGAGTATACTTCAGCCCTGGCAGAGATGCCAAAATACAACTATGCACTAGACACGAATATATCTGTGAATCTAAAGACAAAGATAAGGGAGTTAATCAAAGAAACATTAACGAAGAGAGAAAAAGAATGGCTCGAGTCTGATGACCTTAGTATCCTGGGTATCGGGCAGTTCCCGACCCAGGAGTATTATGCTCTGATCTGGCAGGCAAATGATCAGGAAGCAGTTTTCATTACCCCTGATCTTAGAGAAGTATCTTTACGTATTATAGGGAGCGATCAATGGGTTTATTCTAAAGAAGAAGTTTATGCCGGATACAAAACTTTTGACTGCGATTCTTATGTAAACATACACGTCTACGACACTCCTGAGCCGGGGAAACTCAGAATGATTGCTATTTACAAAAATCTTGAAATGGCCCCGGACCCGACCATTGATATGCCAGCTATGCTCTGGCACAACAGAAGTCTATATTGTCGTTGGGAAAGCCATCGGCTTGATGACTGGGGAACCATTCACTACTATAAATTACGAATAGAGCGGTAGATATTGCCGCTCCGGCAAAGATCTACCGCTCCCGATAGTCGCAAGGCTGTTATCGAGCCTTAATAATCATTACCATATCACTACCCGTTCCTCCTCCGGGCGGAACATCGGGTCGCCTTCCTTGATGCCGAAGGCAGCGAAGAAGGTGTCGAGGTTGCGGATGGAGACATTGACGCGGTTGCAGCCGAGCGAGTGGACGTCGATGAGCGTGCGGCGGCTGATTTCCTGCTCCGTGATATTCTGCGCCCATACGGTGGCATAGCCGAGATAGAAACGCTGAGTGGCGGTGAAGCCGTCGATGGGCGCGGGCTCCTTGCCCGCGAGGGTGTTCTGCAGGGCGCTGTAGGCAATGCGCAGGCCGCCATGGTCGGCGATGTTCTCTCCGAGGGTTGCATGGCCGTTGGCATGGACGCCGGGAAGCACCTCGACGGCGTCGAACTGCGCGGCAAGTTTCTCGGCTTTGGCGTCGAACTTGGCCTTGTCCTCCGCTGTCCACCAGTTCTGCATATTGCCGTCTTTGTCGAAGAGGCAGCCCTGGTCGTCGAAGCCGTGGGTCATTTCGTGGCCGATGACCACGCCTATGGCACCGTAGTTGACTGCATCGTCAGCGTCGGTGTTGTAGAACGGCGGCTGAAGGATGCCCGCAGGGAAGCAGATCTCGTTAGTGGTGGGGTTGTAGTAGGCATTGACGGTCTGAGGCGACATGCCCCACTCGGTCTTGTCGACAGGTTTTCCGAGCTTGGAGAGGTTGTCTTCCATGAACCAGCGCGAAGCGGCGCAGAGGTTGTCGTAGTAGCTGAGCTTCGGATCGATCTCAAGGCCGGAGTAGTCTTTCCACTTGTCGGGATAGCCGATCTTGACGGTGAATGAGCTGAGCTTCTCCTGGGCGCGGGCCTTCGTCTCGTCACTCATCCAGTCGAGTTCTGTGATATGCTCACTGAGCGCCGTCTGAAGGTTGTGGACGAGGGTGAGCATGCGCTTCTTATCCTTGTCGGAGAAGTATTTCTTCACATAGAGCTTGCCGATGGCTTCGCCGAGTATGGCGTTGGGAGCCTGCATGGCCCTCTTCCAACGGGGCTTCTGCTGCTGCACGCCCGACATCTGCTTGGAGAAGAACTCGAACGAGGCTTCGGTGAAGTCGTCGCTGAGGGCTCCGCAGGCATCGGTCACGAGGTTGGCCACCAGGTAGTTGCGAAGCTGACGGGCGGGGATCGACGGCATCATTGCGTTGACCTCTTCAAAGTACGAAGGAGTCTCGACCACAAGCTTTTCCTGGGCGGGGATGCCGAGCTCTTCAAGGGCTGCATCGAGGTGGAGGTTGGGATAGAGGGCGCACATCTCGGCCGACGACATCGGGTTATATTGCGCGGCAACATCCCTCTGCTGGACCATAGACCAGTAAGGGACGGCTATCTTCATCTGGAGGTCGAATGCGTCGGCGGCGACGGTCTCAGGGTCTTCGACCCCTGCGAGAGTCAGCACCTTGACGAGGAAGGCCTTGTAGCCTTCGCGAAGGGCGGCGTGCTGGGGAAGCAGATAGTAGTCGCGGTTGTGCATGGCAAGGCCGCTCTCTCCGATATAGAGGATATTGGTATTGCTGTCCATCATATCCGAAGTGACATAGCCTCCGAAAAGGCTTCCCACTCCGATCTTCATGAGGCGGGCGGTAGCTCTTGCAAATGACTCTGCGTCGGTAACGCCGGCAAGTTCGGCGATGCCTTTCTGTATAGGGGCGGCGCCTTCGGCATTGAGCCTCAGCGAGTCGAGGCCCATGGTATAGAGGTCGGCGAGCTTCTGCTCGTCAGTGCCTTTTCTGGTCTTGAGGGTCGTGAGATCCTGGAAGATTCCATTAAGCCTGATTTCGTTGTTTTCGTTAAGCACGTCGAAAGAGCCGTAACGCGAAAACTCGGGCTTGAGCGGATTGTTCTTCTGCCATCCGCCGGTGGCGTATTGGTAAAAGTCGTCTCCGGGAGCGACTGAAGTGTCGAGGTTGGCGGGGTCGAGCGCAGGGACTTTCTCCCCTGCCTGCTGGGCGCAGGATGCGGCAAGTGCCGCGGAAGCTATTGCCATAGCGATAAATTTAACCTTCATACGAATAATTGTTTCTGAACTTCAAATTTAACTATCTTTGTCCAAAATGAAAAAAATTATTCTCGCCTGCCTGCTATTTTCGCTCCTTCCAATCTGGGGCACATATACAGTCACCATCGTTTCATACAACGTAGGTGTCTTCAGTAAATATGTCAAGGACAGCAGCCCTGAGGTTGCGGAGATGATGCACGAGGTGAACGCCGACCTCATCGGTCTGTGCGAACTTGACAGTTGCTCCGTTTTCCGCAACGACCGCAGGGATCAACTGAAGGAATTTGTCGGCCACATGGGAGATGGCTGGACAGGACATTTCGGCAAGGCGATGGGCTTTGGAGGCGGCGGCTATGGGGTCGGAGCCGTTGCCGGGCCGCGCCTGAAGGTCCAGCGCAGCTGGACGATTGCGCTGCCCAAGCTCGACGGCTCCGAGCCGCGCGCCGCCGCCGTCCTCGAGACCGACCGCCTGATCTTCGCCTGCTGCCACCTCGACTACACCAAGGGCGAAGCCCGCCTGAAACAGGCCGAAATCCTTACCCGCGAACTCCGAGAATGTTTCAGGAATACCCAGAAACCGGTTATCCTATGCGGCGACTTCAATGCCAAGCCGGACAACCCCACCATGGAATATCTGCGCAAGTACTGGGACATCGTTTCCCCCTACGACCTGTCCTTCCCCTCCGTCAAGCCTGACAGGTGCATTGACTACATAATGGTACTCAAGGGTTCCTGCCGTCACCGGGTCGTCGGCCGGGCCGGAGTCAGGAGCAAATTCAAGTTCGGCGACCCTGCAACCGCCTCAGACCATCTTCCCGTAGTGGTAAAACTTCGCATTCACCAATAAAAAAACGCCGGCCCTGAGGGTCGGCGCTTTCATTGAGCGAAAGAAATTACTCTGCCTTGCCGTTGGATCCGAGGACGTCGATGATCTTGTGCATGTAGAGCTTCTTCATCTCGTCGCGGGCGGGGCCGAGGTACTTGCGGGGATCGAACTCACCGGGCTTCTCGTTGAAGACCTTGCGGATTGCGGCTGTCATTGCGAGACGGCTGTCGGAGTCGATGTTGATCTTGCAGACTGCGCTGCGGGAAGCCTCGCGGAGCTGCTCCTCGGGGATACCTACTGCATCGGGGAGCTTGCCGCCGTTGGCGTTAATGATGTCGACATACTCCTGGGGAACGGAGCTGGAGCCGTGGAGAACGATAGGGAAACCGGGGAGTTTCTTCTCAATCTCGTGGAGAACGTCGAATGCGAGCGGCGGGGGTACCAGACGGCCGGTCTTGGGGTCGCGGGTGCACTGCTCGGGTTTGAATTTGTATGCACCGTGGGAAGTACCTACGGAGATTGCGAGAGAATCGCAGCCGGTGCGCTTGGAGAAGTCGATGACTTCCTCGGGACGGGTGTAGTGGGACTCCTCAGCGGAAACCTCATCCTCAACACCTGCGAGCACGCCAAGCTCAGCCTCAACAGTTACGTCGAACTGGTGTGCGTAGTCGGCAACTTTCTTGGAGAGAGCGATGTTCTCCTCGTAAGGAAGAGCGGAAGCATCGATCATCACGGAGCTGAAGCCCATGTCTACGCAGCTCTTGCAGAGCTCGAAGCTGTCGCCATGGTCGAGATGGAGAACGATCTGGGGATGCTCCCAGCCGAGTTCCTTCGCATACTCGACGGCGCCCTCTGCCATGTAGCGGAGAAGGGTCTGGTTGGCGTAGTTGCGAGCGCCCTTGCTCACCTGGAGGATAACCGGAGACTTAGTCTCGGCTGCAGCCTGGATGATGGCCTGGAGCTGCTCCATGTTGTTGAAATTAAATGCGGGGATGGCGTATCCGCCTGCGACGGCCTTGGCAAACATCTCACGGGTGTTGACAAGACCAAGTTCTTTGTAAGATACCATAACTAATATAAAAGGTTTAGTAATTTCTTAAATCCCGCGAATTTAACTATTTTTACGGAAATCTTGTAGAGAATGAATGGTAAAGTTGTAATATTTTCGGCTCCGTCGGGTGCGGGAAAGAGCACGGTCGTGCATCATCTCCTTGATCTCCACCCGGAATTCGAGTTTTCTGTCAGCGCGACTTCGCGCGCTCCGCGCGGCGAAGAGAAAGACGGCGTCGACTACTATTTCATAGATGCGCAGCGCTTCCGCGAGCTGATCGCCCAGGACGCTTTCGTCGAACACGAAGAGGTCTACCACGACCGCTTCTACGGCACCCTCAAGAGCGAAGTGGAGCGTATCTGGGCCAAGGGCCATGTGATACTCTTCGACGTAGACGTCAAGGGCGGCGCAAACCTCAAGAAGTATTTCGGTCAGGCTGCGCTTTCCGTCTTGATTCTTCCGCCGAGCATGGAGGTGCTGGAGCAGCGCCTGCGCGGCCGGCAGACCGATTCTGAAGAAGCTATCCGAGAGCGCCTTGCCAAGGCCCAGTCGGAGATCGATTTCGCCCGTGGCAAATTCGACATAGAGCTTGTCAACGGAGTGCTGGAAGAGACCTTCCGCACCGCCGAACAGGCCGTAGATTCGTTCTTATGCGCATAGCAGTCTATTCGGGCAGTTTCGACCCTCTCCACATAGGGCATCTGCAGATAATGCGGCTGCTCAGCAGCGACCCCGGCTTCGACTGCACCTATCTGGTTGTCTCCCCTCGCAATCCGCTCAAACCCGAGGGCAAGGAGGCCAATGCGCGCGAGCGTCTGCTTGCCGCAGAGGCCGCCGTCCGCCGCCACCCCGAACTTAACGTCAAAGTCGACGACATAGAGATGTCGATGCCTGCGCCGCACTGGACATGCCGGACTCTCGACGCCCTGCGCGAGCGCGAGCCCGAAAACACATTCACCCTCGTGATCGGAGGCGACAACCTCCGGATTTTCAGGGAGTGGCGCGACTATCAGAGGATACTGCTCGAGTACGGAGTAGTGGTTTTCCCCCGTACCGGAGCGGAATGCGAAGAGCTCAAGGCCTCGCTTCTCGAAGAAAACCCCCTTTACCGGATACGCATAGCCGACGCTCCCGCCATCGACGTCTCCTCCACCCAGATACGCGAATCCGCCCCCGGAGAGGCGGATGATCTGCTTATGTAAATGGCAGGGGGTCTGGGGGGTACGCCCCACAGTCCCCTGGGGGTGCAGGGGGATAGTAGTTCGAGCAGCGAGCAATAAAAAAAGGTGGTCAATCGACCACCTTTTTTTATTGCTCGTCCGGAGCGTTATCCTGAGGACCGCCCTGAGGGCCACCCTGCTGAGGACCTGCGCCGGGGTTGGGGCCGCCGGCCTGGCCTGACATTGCGGAGTAGACTTCGCCCATGACCTTGTTGAGTTCTTCGGTGTATTTGTCGATGTCTGCAAGGTTCTGGTTCTTGACCGCATCCTTGAGGGAGTTCAGAGGAGTCTCGATCTGAGCCTTCTTGTCGGCAGGGATCTTGTCACCGTTGTCCTTAAGGAACTTCTCTACCTGGAAGGTAAGGGCGTCGGCGTTGTTGATCTTGTCGACCCTTTCGCGCTCAGCCTTGTCGGCCTCTTCGTTGGCCTTGGCTTCGTCTCTCATCCTCTGGATCTCGGCGTCGGTAAGACCCGAAGAAGCTTCGATGCGGATGTGCTGCTCCTTGCCCGTAGCCTTGTCTTTTGCGGATACGGAGAGGATACCGTTGGTGTCAATATCGAAGGAGACTTCGATCTGAGGTATTCCACGGGGAGCCGGTGCGATACCGTCGAGGTGGAAGACACCGATCTGCTTGTTGTCCTTTGCCATCGGACGCTCGCCCTGGAGGACGCGGATCTCAACTGAAGGCTGGTTGTCGGCTGCGGTCGAGAAGACCTGATCCTTATGGACAGGGATGGTAGTGTTGGACTCGATGAGCTTGGTCATCACACCGCCGAGGGTCTCGATACCGAGGCTCAGAGGGGTCACGTCGAGAAGGAGGACATCCTTCACGTCGCCTGCGAGCACACCGCCCTGGATAGCGGCGCCGACTGCCACGACTTCGTCGGGGTTGACGCTCTTGTTGGGCTCTTTTCCGAAGAAGTTCTTGACGATTTCCTGGACCTTCGGAATACGGGTCGATCCGCCTACGAGGATAACCTCGTCGATCTGAGATGCGCTGAGGTGGGCATCTTCGAGGGCCTTGCGGCAAGGCTCCACGGTCCTGCGGAAGAGGTCGTCGCAGAGAGCCTCGAACTTAGCCCTGCTGAGGGTCTTGACGAGGTGCTTAGGCATTCCGTCGACTGCGGTGATATAAGGAAGGTTGATCTCGGTCGAAGTCTGGTTGGAGAGTTCGATCTTAGCCTTCTCGGCTGCTTCCTTGAGCCTCTGGAGAGCCATAGGGTCTTTCTTGAGGTCCATGCCGCCGTTCTCCGATGCGAATTCGCCTGCGAGCCAGTCGATGATGACCTGGTCGAAGTCGTCGCCGCCGAGGTGGGTGTCGCCGTTGGTGGACTTGACTTCGAACACGCCGTCGCCAAGTTCGAGGATACTGATATCGAAGGTACCGCCGCCAAGGTCATAGACAGCGACCTTCATGTTCTTGTTCTTCTTGTCAAGACCATAGGCGAGGGCAGCTGCCGTAGGCTCGTTGATGATACGCTTCACATCGAGGCCTGCGATCTTACCGGCTTCCTTGGTAGCCTGACGCTGAGAGTCGGAGAAGTATGCCGGGACAGTGATGACTGCTTCGGTGACATCCTGACGGAGATAGTCTTCGGCGGTCTTCTTCATCTTCTGAAGGATGATAGCCGAAATCTCCTGTGGAGAATAGAGCTTGCCGTTGATGTCGATCCTGGGGGTGTTGTTCTCGCCCCTTGCTACGGTATAAGGTACACGGGCGATTTCCTTGCCTACCTGATCGTAGGTCTCTCCCATGAATCTCTTGATCGAGAAGATAGTGTTCTTCGGGTTGGTGACAGCCTGACGCTTTGCAGTGTCACCGACCTTGCGCTCGCCGCCGTCCGTGAAAGCGACTACCGAAGGAGTCGTGCGGTGGCCTTCATTGTTGATAATGACGGTAGGCTGATTGCCTTCCATCACTGCGACGCAGGAATTGGTTGTTCCGAGGTCGATTCCAATAATTTTTCCCATAATATCTGTTCTTTTAATTTTTCTTTTGTCAGCGCCCCGCTCCCTGCGGGGACATCCGGTAAATAACGAAACCCGTGCCAGCCGCCATTTTCTGACAAATTGTCAGCGGCCGCCCGGACGGGGAAGGCGCAGGGCCAGGCGGCGGCAAAAAGGCGCAAAATGCCGCCGCGCCGAGTGAAATGCGCCGAAAAGGCGGCAAAAAGGCGCAAAATGCCGCTGCGTCGAGTAAAATGCGCCGAAATGGCGGCAAAATGGCGCAAAATGCCGCCACGCCGAGTGAAATGCGCCGAAAAGGCGGCAAAATGGCGCAAAATGCCGCCGCGCCGAGTGAAATGCGCCGAAAAGGCGGCAAAATGGCGCAAAATGCCGCCGCGTCGAGTAAAATGCGCCGAAATGGCGGCAAAATGGCGCAAAATGCCGCCGCGTCGAGTGAAATGCGCCGAAATGGCGGCAAAATGGCGCAAAACGCCGCCGCACCGAGTGAAATGCGCCGAAATGGCGGCAAAAAGGCGCAAAACGCCGCCGCACCGAGTGAAATGCGCCGAAACGGCGGCAAAACGGCGCAAAATGCCGCCACATCGAGTGAAATGCGCCGAAAAGGCGGCAAAATGGCGCAAAATCGCCCGGAACCGCGCCGAATCGGGGCGGGAGAAGCAAAGCGGCGGCAAAATCGCGCCGGCCGGGGGCGTGGAAGTGTTACGAAAGGGATCAAGAGGGACAACGGAGAGAAAGCGGAGAGAAAAAAAAAGAAGTTGTTTGAAATGAAAGGGAAATTGATTAACTTCGCAGCGATTAGTGATAGTGATTGAAAAACGGAAATAAATTAAACAAATATCAACATGAAATTCACAAACATCATCAAGGTGGCAGCACTTGCAGCGCTTGTAGTAGTGGGCGCAACCTCCTGCCAGAACAAGAAGAAGAAAGCAGCTGAAGAAGCCGCAGCAAAGGCAGCAGCCGAAGAGGCAGCCCGTCAGAAAGCCGCTGAGGAAGAGGCCGCAAGGCTCGCAGCCCGCACATTCGAGCTTTCCGAGAGCGTCACCGCTGTCGCAAGCGAGACTGTAGCCGAGAGTGCAGAAGATTTCCGCAATGCTCTCGAAGAGTCCAAGAAGAATACCGAGTTCGGCTCCAGCACCTTCGCTATCCCTACCGCAGGTCTTCTCTATGGCAATGAGAGGTGCAGCATTTCTCTCGAGGCCAAGGAACTTCTCAAAGAATTCCTTGCAGCATGGCAGGCTACTGACAAGAAGTCCGTCATCCTCATCGAGGGCTACTCCAACGACGGAACCAAGACCGCTCCCGAAGGAGCCAGCAAGGCAGACCACAACGCAGCAATCGCAGTCGAGCGCGCCAACCTCGTGAAGGCATGGCTTGTCGCCAACGACGTTCCTGCCCGCAACATCAAGATTGCAGACAGCCCCCGCAAGGTCGACGGCGACCAGAAGCGCGTAAACGTCTCTATCCAGTAAAAGTGGCTCTGTATCGCACACTTACAGACAATGAAATCCGGGACCTCGAGTCCCGGATTCTTTTTGAGGACAACCACCTTCTCGTAATCTCCAAGAAGGTGGGCGAACTCGTTCAGGGCGACAAGACAGGAGACGAATGCCTCGCCGAGACCCTCAAGGCCTACATAGCAGCGCGGGATTCAAAGCCCGGGCAGGTCTTCATGGGAGTCCCCCACCGGCTCGACCGCCCGGTGAGCGGAGTCTGCGTCTTCGCCAAAACATCCAAGGCCCTCGAACGCCTGTGCGAAGCATTCCGCACTTCCGACGTCCACAAAACCTACTGGGCTCTCTGCTGCGCCAAACCGGCAGCAAGTGAAGGCCACCTAGAAGACTGGCTCATCCGTAACGAAAAGCAGAACAAATCGTATGTGACTGAGCCCGGAAGGCAGGGCGCCAAACTTGCTAAACTTAACTATAGATTCCTTAAAAGTACCGACCGTTACCACCTTCTGGAGGTGGAACTTCTCACAGGCCGGCACCACCAGATCCGCTGTCAGCTCAGCCACCTCGGCTGTCCCATCAAGGGAGATCTTAAGTATGGAGCCCCCCGCTCCAACCCGGACGGCGGCATCTGCCTCCACGCCCGCAGCATCTCGCTGATTCATCCCGTCAAGAAAGAACCGCTCACCTTCGAAGCGCCCGTTCCCTCCAGCTGGAAAGGAGTGTAATCGTCAGGTGCGGGAGACTATTGTCGATTATGTCAAAAAGCATTTTCTCGGATAGCATTGTCAATACCGGGCGCCAGAGGGAACTGGACTTCGTAAAGGGTATTGCCATCATAGCTATGATCATATGCCATACGGTTCTGTATATGGCCGAGGTTCCGGAGCACATAGGCTATGTGGTGGCGGACGATGTACTCGGCGGTCCCCTTGCGGCCCCGATGTTTATGATCTGTATGGGGATCGGCATCTGTTTTTCCCATCGTAACACCCCGCTGGAGATAGTTCGCAGAGGCGTATGGCTGTTACTGCTGGGATACATACTGAACATTTCCAGGACCAGCCTGCCTTTTGCGATAGGTTATGCCTTGGGGATGAGAGATTTAGTGTCTGATAATCTGGTCTTCGGACTGATGATCGTAGATATCCTTCAGTTCGCCGGACTGGCGCTCATCTTCATAGGAATATGCTTCAAACTGAGGTTGAAGGGGTGGCAGATGCTGGCAATCGCCATAATCTGTTCTGCCTGCGGCTCCCTGCTACGCGCTTTCAGCACAGGCAACCAGGCGGTTGACGCTATCTTGGGATTATTCTTTGGCAGCGGGCCGATGGATGAGGTCGAGTGCAACTCGTGCTTCCCGTTTATGCATTGGATCATCTTCCCCGTGTTCGGAGTGCTGGCGGGACGATGCCTGGTACGCTGCACCGACAAGGAAAAACTGTATAGGCGCGTTCTGGCCATAACACTCCCTATAACACTGTTTTATGTCTGGTTCAGCATACGAAATGATATAAGCCCCTTCTCCCGGAATTTCTATTACTGGCCGACCATCGTCGAGGCTTTCTTCTTCATCTGCCTGGACCTGACACTGATCTCGCTCGCCTGGCAACTTGGCAAGATATTGCCCAGATGGATAATCACCCCTCTCGAGGACCTGAGCAAAAACATAACCACAGTCTACTTCATAAGCTGGCTGATTATATGCTGGATAGGCATACCGCTGTTCTGGGGTATGGAACTCAAGCCTCTGAATCCGTGGTTAGCCTATATCCCCGGGGTGGCGATAGTGGCCGTATCGTATTGGATCGGACAGTGGTGGAATAAATTCAGGACTAAAATCGGGCTTTGCTAATCCTGGCCACTAATGCCCGCGCCGTATCTGACCAAGGTACTCGCTGGGACGCTGACGCATCTGAATCTTGAAAGCAGCATTGAAGGTCGGAAGGGTATTGAAGCCCGAGAGGTCGGCGACCTGCTCGATTTTCATCCGAGGGTCGCGCTTCATAAGATCGGCGGCATAAGACACACGGTATGAGTTGACAAGCCAGCGGAAATTGTGCCCGCTGCAAAGGTTGATGGTCTTCGACAGAAAAGACCGGTTGCAAAACAGCCGCTGGGCAAGATGGCCGATGCTAAATTCGCTGTCGAGCCACGGACGCTTTTCCTCCATCAGGAGGGTCACCCGCGACCAGAGTTTTGCCATCCGCCCATCCGCATCGTCGAGGTACGACAGGTCTGGCCGGGCCGGGAAGGGACGCCGGTGCGGATCAGTAATCCGTCCGCCAGCGAAAAATAATTTTTTAAGGAAAGACAGAAGGTTCATAGTTCTGGGGATTTGGTTTCAGGACAAATATATCAAAAAATCCCGCCCAGGAATCCTGAGCGGGATATTTGTGACGAAAATTTCCGAAAATTATTTTTTAGGTCCACCTTTGATTGACTCGAAACCTTTGCCGTAGACCCCGGTCACAGACGATACAGAAAGGAATGCGTGAGGGTCGATACGCTTGATTTCCTTCAAAAGTACATTCAGGTCGTACTTTCGGGTGATTACCATCAGCACTTCGGTGCTTTCCTTGGTGTACCAGCCTTTGCCGTCGAGGACAGTGACTCCGCGGTGGAGATTCTGGGTAATCATGTCAGCGATCTCGACATGCTTTTTGGAAAGGACGAAAAGCTGAACACTCTGTTTCGAACCCTGGATAGTAAGATCCAGCACCGTCGAGACAAGGGTAATCAGCACAAAACCATAGACTACGGTAGTAATCTTCTCGACAAGGGGGATAAGCTGTCCGTCGGAATCGTACGAGGGAACGAGAAGCGACGAAAGGATGATGACCGCATCGAGAATCAATACCATCCTTCCGGGAGAAACATTACGGTACTTGTTGACCACGAGGGCTATGATATCCGTGCCCCCCGTACTGCCTCCTTGGGACATTGACAAGCCTATTCCGAATCCCACGAGGATTGCTCCCATAATGACGCTCATCAGTTTGCCGTTGTCGAGTGCAATCTGTTCGATAAACTCGTACGGGATTATATCCTGGAAGACATTGAGTCCTACGGACGCTATCACGATAGCGAACACTGTCTTGACCCCGAAACTCGGACCTAGTGTAAACAGCGCGATAATGAGCAGGATGATGTTGACCGCAAAGTAGGTGTAACCCATCTTGATAACTCCGTGGGTTGCATACTGAACGATAGAGGCGATACCGGTAACACCGCCGCCCACCAGATGGTGCGGCACCAGGAAGATGCTCCACCCGAGCACGTAGCAGAGGATACCGATGGAGATCAGGGCGTACTCCTTGACACCTATTAATACTTTCTTACTGCTTAGAGCCATTTGAACGATTCTTTAGTTTTTCCTTGATAGTCTCGATTGGAGAACTCACTCCCCCTTTGATTTCTTCGAAGCCCTCACCATAGACATTGTGGGTAGGGGAAACCGACATGAATGCCCTGCTGTCGAGCCGCTTGATCTCTTTCAGAAGAGAAGCAAGCTCCGCTCTGCTGATAAGGATCAGCAGAACATTCTTTTCAGTTTTGGTGTACCATCCTTGGGCACTGAGGACCGTGACTCCCCTGTCGAGCACATTGATGATATGATCGGCAAGTTCCTTGTACTTCGCCGAAAAGACGAGCACCTGATAGGAAGACCGGCCGCCTCCGACGACCATATCGATAAGGAGAGTGAAGATCACGATCTCCACTATACCATAGGTCATATCGGTAAAGGTCCTGTCCGGAAGCAGAAGCAGCAGCGCCACTATCATGAGGTCTGTCACGAGAAAAGTCGAGCTGAGCGAGACCGGATAGTACTTGTTGATCATTATCGCGATTATATCGGTTCCGCCTGTACTTCCGCCGAAACGGATGACCATGCCGAGCCCCACAGCCTCGAGCGCACCGGCGATGATAGGAATCAGCAAGGTGTCGCGCACGAAGAAGAAATGGCCGGGCGAGCAGTGAAGGGCGGGCAGCGAAGCGACCACCGACATCGCAACGGTCGACATCACTATCGCGTAGATGGTCTTGAAGCCGAAGCCGATACCCATCGCAAACACGGCGATGATGATGAGAAC
>CAMNNY010000084.1 GCA_946546175.1 uncultured Bacteroidales bacterium | reverse complement strand
CTCGTCGCTGACGGTCTTGTCGCCCCAGACCTTCTCGCCGCCGTTGAGGGCGGTGAGTTCGTTGCGGATGAATGAAACGTTGCCGTTGATATCGTAGGTCAGCTCGCCTTTCTGGCCGCGGTGCTGGAGAGTAATCTCAAGACCCTGGTTGCGGACGGTTCCCACGTTTGCGGTAGCAGAGTAGCGGTTGCCTACGTGGGCGGGAGCTGTTACCGAAAGGAGCATATCGCGGGTGTCTCTCTGGAAAAGTTCGACCGTACCGGTGAGTTTGTTCTTCCAGAGGCCGAAGTCCACGCCGAAGTTAAGCTGCTCGGTGGTCTCCCACATGCCTCCGTTGTTGACGTAGGTGAGGATGGTGGCGCCGCCCTTGTAGGCCTGGTCGCCCGTGCCGAGCGGATAGTCCACGAAGGTGGGGCCGCTGTTGAACATGGTCAGAAGGAAGGCGTTGTTGGAGATCTTGTCGTTGCCGATGCGTCCCCAGCCGGCGCGCAGCTTGAGGTCTTCGAGCCAGCTGCGGGTGTCTTCCATGAAGCTCTCCTTGCTGAGCCTCCATGCGAGAGCGACGGAAGGGAAGTAGCCCCAAGGGTGCTCGGGGAACTTGCTCGAACCGTCGGCGCGGAAGTTGACGGTGGCCATATACTTGCCGTCCCATGATGCGTGCACGCGGCCCAGAAGGCTGAAGCGCCTGCTTCTGGATGCGCCGTCGCCCGCTTCAGTGCGGTTCTTGGTGGTCTGGGCAAGATACCAGTTGGTCTCGATGGGGTTGAGGATGCCTGCTCCCGAGCCGCCGATATTCTCGTAGTTGTACTCTTCCGTAGTCTGACCGCCCATCACGTTGAGGCTGAGCTTGTCGAAATCGTGCATCCAGGTGAGGGTGTTCTCCACGATGACGGTAGAGTATCTGGTCATGCTCTCCTCGAGGAAGTTGATATCGGTCTTGTCGTAGTCGGAATGCTGGTAGGCGTCCTTGAAGAGTTTGTGGCGGACGTTAGTCATATCGAGGCTGACGTCGGCCCTGTAGATGAGTCCCTTGATGGGGGTGATTTCAGCGAATACGTCGCCGACCCAGCGCTCAGTCTTGTCGGAAGGGTGGCTGTAGCGGACCATCGAAAGCGGGTTGACCACGTTCTTGAAGTTGGACGAGGCGGAGATAACGCCCGACATGTCTTCGCCGTAGCCGTTGACGCATCCGTCGGGGTAGCGTGCGGGGTCCCAGGGGGCCATTGCGATTGCGGCGGAGATGATCGAAGCTGCGGGAGCGGCGTTGTTGTTCATCGCGCTGCGCCCGTAAGAGTACATGAAGGAAAGGTTTTCACCGACCTTAAGCCAGGGCTTGACGTTGTAGCCGGAATTGAGCCTGAGGCTCATACGGCTGTAGTCGGAGCCGATCACGGTGCCTTCCTGGTCGAACCAGCTGCCGCTGAGGCCCCAGTAGCCCTTCTCGTTGCCATAGTCCATGGCGATATGGTAGTTCTGGATGGGGGCGAGCCGGAAGACTTCGTCCTGCCAGTCGGTATCTACCGACGAGTAGTCGAGATTGGAGGGATACCAGTGGCTCTTTCCGCGGCCGATCAGGTACTGGCGCACCCACTGGTCACGGCCGTTGTTCTGGAGGTAGTTGTACTGGGTCTTGCTGGTGAGCGAGGCGAGGGTGCTGGAGAACTCGTCGGCGTTCATCAGGTCGAGCGATCTCCAGCGGCTCTGGAGGCCGAAGTATGCGTCGAAGGTGATATTGGTCTTGCCGTCGGTGCCGCCTTTTTTGGTGGTCACCAGGATGACGCCGTTGGCGCCGCGGCTGCCGTAGATGGCGGTGGCGCTTGCGTCCTTCAGGATTTCAGTCGAGGCGATGTCGCTGGGGCTGAGGTAGTTGATATTGTCTACGATAACTCCGTCCACGACATAGATCGGGGCGCTGTCGTTGACCGTACCGATACCGCGGATGCGAACCTCTGCTGCAGCACCGGGCTGGCCTGTCGAGGAGTTGACGGTCACGCCGGCCGCGACTCCCTGAAGAGCCTGGTCGAGACCTGCGGCAGGAGTCTTCTGCAGCTGCTCTCCCTTGACAGAGGCTACCGAGCCGGTGAGGTCGCTTTTCTTCACGACACCGTAGCCGATTGCCACAACCGCTTCAAGTTCGAGAGCGTCGGTCTCAAGGGCTATGTCGTACACGCCTGCGCGCGTCACTGTTATTTCGCCCGTGCGGAAACTGATGTAGGAAAACTCAAGGGTGGAGCCTTGCGGTACGGTCAGCTCGTAGTGTCCGTCGAGGTCGGTCTGGGTGCCGGTGAAGGTGCCCTTCACCACCACGGCCACACCCGGAAGCGGGAGACCGTCGTCCTGCGCCGTAACTGTTCCGGAGACCGTGATGTTCTGCCCGAAAACGGCGGAACAGATCAAAACTCCGAAGAGAAAAGTCAGAATTCTTTTCATTGAAAGCTTTCGATTGGTTATTTTGTTCAGTCCAAAGAAAAACAATTATATTTACAACAAGATATAAAAGTAACTCACAAAAACTCAACAAGCGCGTTTTTGATTTTTCACATCAATCTGCTAACCGTCGGCAAAACAATATATTAAAGATGAAAAAGATTTCACTTTCGTTGCTGCTTCTCCTCACAGCCTCTATATGCCTTGCGTATTATCCTCCGGTGAAAAACTATGGCAGGGAGACTTATCGGGCAGGCACTCAGACCTGGGCTGCGACCCAGGTCAGAGGCGGCAGTATGTTTTTCGCAAACAACGACGGGGTCCTGAGTTTCGACGGCGAGCATTGGACCCTGATGCGCCTGGGCAACAGGACGAGCGCCCGCTCGCTCTTCTATGACAGCGACAAAGACTGCCTCTATGTCGGAGGGACCAACGAGCTCGGAAGGATAGATTTCACAACCAAAGGCCTTGTCTACACCTCGCTGCTGGACACTCTCGGTATATACCTCAACGAAATTTGGTCGATCGACAAGACCCCCGAAGGAGATATCCGTTTTGCCGACAACACCACACGCTATACGCTTCGGGGCGGAGAGGTAACCCGCGAGAACTACTCCCGCGAAAAGCTCTCGGGCAAGGTGTTCTGCGCGGCTGAAAACGAGCGTTATTACGCGGAAGGCACTACCGGAGACGGTATCCTTCTTACCGAAAAGGCAACCGGAGAGGTAGTCAATCTCAACACCAAAAACGGACTTCAGAACAACAGTATTCTGTGTCTGTATTTCGACAGCAGCGGGGGACTCTGGGCCGGCACCGACCACGGCATCGACTACGTGATGCTCAACTATCCAGTCTACAACCTGTTCGGCGACAGCGGCAACTTCGGAGGAGGCTACGCAGTCTGTGATGCCGGAAAGTATCTCTACCTTGGCACGAATATCGGCCTTTTCAGGGTGGCCGAAGACAGGCTCGGCCTTTCTCTTTCCGACGGCGACATAGAGCGTATTGCAGGAATCAACGGCCAGGTCTGGGGACTCAGCTGGACAGGGCAGGAGGTGATCGCCAGCTGCGACAGGGGAGTCTTTGTGGTGCGGGACGGCACTGTCGAAGAGTCATTCCCCACCGACGGCGCATGGAAGGTTGAACCTCTTCAGGGCAGCCCCGAGCGTCTGCTGGGATGCAGCTACACCCGATTCTTTGTGCTCGAGCGCCGGAGCGGGACATGGGCTTTCGCCGGCTGGGTCGACGGATTCGGTGAGGCGGG
>CAMNNY010000083.1 GCA_946546175.1 uncultured Bacteroidales bacterium | reverse complement strand
ACTATGCATTCTCGCTCCCGCTTACCGAAATCAACAACAACAACTCTATCGATCCTTCAGACAACAACCCCGGATGGTAATATGAAAAAGTTATTATCGATACTCGCAGTTTCGGCCCTGATGCTCTGCACTCTCTCGTGCGCCAAGCCCGATGCCGACTACGTCCACGACGACGCCACCATCAGCGCCATCACGATGGGTACTACCCAGAAAGACGCGACCGGCAAGGTGAAACCCCTCACAATTGACGGCGTAATCGATCAGGATGCGGGCACGGTCTCATTCACCGTGCCGAAAGACAAACGCCGCGACATCGATCTGACGGCCGTCAAGTTACGCGCCAATGTGGGCTTCGACGCCTATGTCACGGTGACTAAAGAACTCGGCAAGGAAGTCGACCGTACCCTCTACGGCATCCACGACATCTCCGAGGGCATCGAGATCACCGTCACCGCCAAGATGACCGGGCGTACAAAAAAGTACACTCTTACAGCCAAAATCGAAAAAATATAATATCAACTAACAACCACTAATTATGAAGAAAACAAGATTATTTTTCGCAATGCTGGCGGCTGTTGCTGCGCTTGCAAGCTGCGGAGACAAGCCCGTCAATCCCGACGGACCGGACAAACCGGATGAGCCCCAGAAAGAAGAGCCTAAGAGCGAAGAATGTCGCCTTACGGCATTCGTCGTAACTGTCGGCACTCAGACTATCGAAGGTTTCGTCGACCAGACCGACAAATCTGTCGAACTTTCCTATCTGCCCGACCATCTTGCCGGCCTTAAGGCAGCTACCGCCGTAGCTACTATTTCCGACAAAGCTACGATTACCCCCGACCCCACCCAGCCTATCGACTATACTGTAGACGGCGGAGTGGAGTTCACCGTGAAGGCAGAAGACGGTGAGCACACTACGGTGTATACAGTATATATTGCCGCAGCCGAGTTCTCCGAAAAAGTTGTAAAGAACTGGGAAAAGACTTACGGAGAGATCGGCTTTGCCGAGAAGGGCCTCACCACAGAATGTGGTGTCGGCTTCGTCTCTCTGGACAAGTTCGCATATTGCGATCTGAGCGTATTCGATCTTGAAGGAAACAAGGTCGGAACTCTAAATACTACCGGTCTTCCCGACCTCGCCACGTATAAAGACGGTGCAATCATTGCCCACGGACAGCTCGGTTCCATGAGCAACGACGTCAATGGCGTGCTGGTTGCAATCGCGACCCACGAAGGCACTTACGCGGACGGCTCTACCGTTGGCTGCCGCTCGGAGGTCTATGCATGGAAAGACGGCTGGGACAAGGCTCCTACCAAGATTTACGGTCCTGTAGACTACCAGTGTGTGTACATGTCCGTTGCAGGTGATGTCACGGGAGACTTTATCCTGAACTTCCGTACGGGCGCAGCTAATCCTCAGATGCACCACGTGCTCGTATACAAGGGCGGCAAGTATTTCGACGCTGAAGGCAAGCCTGCCTGCACATGGTACGGTCCGTTCATCCAGCACTCCGGTACTGACGGATGCTGGGGCCAGCAGCTTTCGTTCTTCTCCGGTGATCCCGAGGAAGGATTCGTTTGCTGGGATTCGTTCGCAGCAGCAGAGTATGGCGACAGCGGTAATGCTTCCTCAGCATTCTATGTCTACGGCGAAGGCCTGACAGCATTCCAGAACGGCGCCGCGACCGAGCTCCCTCTCGTCGGGCAGGTTACCAAGAGCAACTGGAACTCCGAGGGCATGCGCTTTTACTACGGCAACTATTCCACCGGCCACGTCCGTGCCTTCAAGTACAATGGCGTAAGATACATTGTAGCTTGCAGCAGCTCCTGGCCATGCCAGTGGATTACCGTCCAGAAGGCTGAGAATATCGTGGAAGACGATGAAGAGACCGACGATAAAGACGAGTCCCTTGCCAACTACCTCCTCCCGACTGATATGATCGAGCAGGCTGCTTCCGGAGCGATAACCAATGCTCCTTGCAGCGCCTATGTTTATGATCCTTCCATCACTACGGGCCATATCATCGTCGCTTCCCAGAATATCAAGGTCCTTGCCTACGATATCGTAACCACCATTCTCTAAGGAATGAGAAGATTCATACAGGCTATGGCCTGTCTGCTTATGCTTGCGGCTTCCTGCACCAATCAGGGTGCAGAGAAGCCCAAGTATATGTGGATGGCCGTCGACAACCACGAACGCCTCTCTTCGCGCGATTCGATAATCTACTACCTCGACAAGTGCAAGGACACTGGTTTTAACTGGGCCGTGCTCGATGTCAGGGGCGTTGAGGGTGTGATGTACGCCGACAACGTGGAGATGTTTATCGAGGAGGCGCATGCACGCGGGATGAAAGTCTCCATTGCAGCGACGATTTTCCCTGCCGGCTCACCCTACTGGCACAAAGGCCCCGTCTACGACGACCCTTCGATCAAGGATCTCACCTGCGTGATGTACACCCCCAAGGGAATGGTGAAGATTGAGGATATGCCTTCGGAAGTCGCCGCTTTCATGAACCCGCTGCTTCCCAAGGCGCAGGAGATAGCGATGGACAACATCCGGTATATCTTCGAGAACTTCGATCTCGACGGGTTTGCCCTCGACTACTGCCGTTTCCCCGGCCCGGCAGCCGATTTCTCTGACGCGACCCGAGCCGCATTCGAGGCTCAGATCGGGCAGAAACTCGAGCGCTGGCCGGAAGATGTGTTCAGCTACGCACCCGACGGCAGCCGTGTCCCCGGCAAGTACTACAAGCAGTGGTGGAAGTTCCGCAGCGGCATTATCCGCGACTTCGTAGCCAAGGTAAAGACCTGGAAAGACGCCAACTACCCCGACGTGGAGCTTGAGTACTGGGCCGGCAGCTGGCTCCATGCCCTCTACGGCAACGGCCAGAACTGGGCATCGCGCACGGCAGATTATTACAAGGACTACGACTGGGCCGCTCCCGACTACGGAGAGACCGGTTTTGCCGAAGACCTGGACGTCTTCATGACCGGCGCCTACCTCGAGAAAGTATGGGATATTGGCGATCCCGAGTCCATGGAGTACGCGATGATGCGCTCCAACCGCGACGTGGCTGGCGCCTGCAAGATGGTAGGCTCGTTCCAGATCTGCAACCCCATCGACCTGGCAGATGCCGCTTATGTCTGCCTTACTCAGTCCGAGGGAATGATGGCCTTCGACATGTGCCATACCTTCGGGAAACCCACTGCGTGGGATGACCTCAAGCGCGGTATCCAGCGCGCCGAGGCTACACGCGAAGGAAAAATACGCAAATAAATGAAGAAGTCAGTTTTCGCTCTTGCGGCGGCCGCCGCCCTTGTCTTTGCTTGTGGTAAACCGGATCCGACTCCGAAACCGACCATCTGCCCCGTCGATACTACGGGCGTGGAACCGTCGGACACCACCGATGTCGTCGACACCACCGCCGTGGATCCCAATTACATCGCGCCCGGCGACACGGTAAGGGAAAAACCTCTCGTGATGTGGATCGATGCTACGGCCAATTTCAAGCTTTTCGAGAAGAAAAAAGACATCTATGCTATTCTCAAAAAGGCGAGGGAATACGGCTTCAATGGCATTGTGGTCGGCGTGAAGCCGGGCAACGGGCGCGCCCTTTACGAGAGCGAATTCCTTGAGCCTTGCGTGACGCTCGGCGGGGTCACCATAGAAAGGGATTATGACTACCTCGAGTACATCCTCACCAAGGCCAAGGAACTCGGCATGAGGGTTGAGGCCTCGGCATCGGTGATGGTCATGGGCGATAAGAACACCCGTACAGGCGCCCTCTACGAAGACGACTATTTCAAGGATATCGAATGTGTCGAGTGGCTTCCTTCCGGCCTCAAGAAGATCAGCGAAGAAGGGCAGTTCGGCGCAATCAACCCTTCCCATCCCAAGACGGTGGAGTATGTAAAGAGGATGATTACGGAGATGTTCTCCAACCCCAAGTATGCAGCCCTCGACGGTTTCTGCCTCGATTACTGCCGCTATATGGATGCCAACAGCGACTTCTCCGACTACTCGCGTGCGCAGTTTGAGGAGTACATCGGACAGAAGGTCGAGAACTGGCCCTCTGATATCTATTACTACAAAGAAGGCGTTACGGCAAGAAGCCAGTATACCCCCGGACCTCTCTACAACCAGTGGATAGAGTGGAGGGCGAAGGTAATCCATGACGTGGTCGCCGAGTGCCGCGCGGCGCTCAAGGCCGTAAGGCCGGATGCAGACCTCTCGGTCTGGGCTGCCGCCTGGTACCCTCTTCCGCATACCGGCCAGAATTGGGGAAGTCCCAACTACACCTATGTCGACAACAACTGGTGGGCGACCAAGAACTATCACACTACCGGTTATGCCGACCAGCTCGACTATTTCCAGCTGGGTGCCTACTACAACAAGGTGATGGGATTCGACCCCGACTGCATCCAGTACTCGCTCAGCATGAGCCGACAGATACTCAAGGGCGACTGCGACATGTGGGGCACTTTCTCCGTCGCCAGCGCAACTTTCGATGTGGAAGCAGCGACCAAGCTCTGCCTCGTCCAGACTGAAGGCTGCATGGTCTTCGACCTTGTCCATATCGGTAACTTCAACCACTGGAGGCGCATCAAGGCCGGCGCCGACGCGGCCTGGAAGGAGCTTGGCGTCAATTCGCCCCTGCTCTCTACCCCGATGCCGCAGCAGTAGCCGGCTACAGGAGCGCAGGCCCCCCGTCGACGGCAGCACCACGGCGGAACTCCAGTCGCTGCGCTCCTTCCGGCCCCTTCCATTGTCTACTTCGTCTCACTCGTCTGCTGAACGGAAGCAGGCTTCCCTTCAGCATCCTCGTGAAACTCGTATCCAACGGACGCCTACCCCCTTCCCGTGTCCGGGGGTGGACACGTCCGCCGTGGTGCAGCCCTCGCCGACGTTAATTGTTTTGGAGAATGAGATAGTTTTTCTATATTTGCAAAGGAATCGTCATGGGGAATTCGGGCAGAAGGGATGACAACCCTCTCAATTTATTGATGCGAGCCCCCTAAAGTCGCCGCCTGGGCGGCTTTTATTTTTTGTCCCACGCCGAAATACAGTATTGAACATATTCTCCCGTACATCTATTTGCTGACGGTTGTTAACCTCGGTGTGTAAAAAGGGTCATTTTACATACCGCGGACGGGGTGGTAACTTGATAAAAAGGATACCTCCGGCGAAGAGAATAATTTATTATCTTTGCAGTCCACAATAATGGACGAGGCACTTAAAGAAATCACCTCCAAACAGTACAAGGAGGGTTTTGTGACGGATGTCGAGCAGGAGTATGTCCCGAAAGGACTCTCCGAGGCGATCATCCGTCAGATTTCTGCTATCAAGGGCGAGCCGCAGTGGCTGCTGGACTTCAGGCTCGACGCCTTCCGAAAGTGGCAGCAGATGACGCCTCCGACATGGGGGCATCTGGATCTGCCTGAAATAGATTTTCAGGATATCATCTACTACGCCGCTCCCAAGAAGGATTCCGAGCGCCCGAAAGAGATAGACCCTGCGCTCGCCGAAACTTTCGACAAGTTGGGAATTCCGCTGAGCGAAAGGGAAGTGCTCGCGGGAGTAAAGTCCAAGGTGGCGGTTGATGCCGTCTTCGACAGCGTCAGCGTGACCACGACTTTCCGCAAGACCCTCGCAGAGAAAGGTATCATCTTCTGCTCGTTCTCCGAGGCCGTCCGCGACTACCCTGAGCTGGTCCGCAAGTACCTCGCTACGGTAGTGCCTGCCGGCGACAACTTCTACGCCGCGCTCAACAGCGCAGTCTTCTCCGACGGCTCCTTCTGCTACATCCCCAAGGGCGTGAAATGCCCCATGGACCTTTCGAGCTACTTCCGTATCAATGCGAGCGGCACGGGCCAGTTCGAGCGTACGCTCATCGTGGCCGACGAAGGTTCGCAGGTGAGCTACATGGAGGGCTGCACGGCCCCCATGCGCGACGAGCATCAGCTCCATGCCGCGGTGGTGGAGATTGTGGTGGAGGCCGGAGCGGACGTGCGCTACAGCACCGTACAGAACTGGTACCCCGGCGACGAGCACGGCCGCGGGGGCATCCTCAATCTCGTCACCAAACGCGGCATCTGCAAAGGGGAGGGCTCGCACCTCAGCTGGACCCAGGTCGAAACCGGTTCAGCCATCACCTGGAAGTACCCTTCCACCATCCTGAAAGGCGATTATAGCTCCTCGGAGTTCTACAGCGTCGCCCTGACCAACAACTACCAGCAGGCCGACACCGGCACCAAGATGATCCACCTCGGTCGCGGCACCAAAAGCCGCATCATCTCGAAGGGTATCAGCGCCGGCCACAGCCAGAATTCCTACCGCGGACTCGTGCAGATGAACCCTGCGGCCGAGGGTGCTCGCAACTACTCCCAGTGCGACTCTCTGCTGATCGGATCGCTCTGCGGAGCGCATACATTCCCGGTAATCCGTAACTCCTGCCCCACGGCCATAGTGGAGCACGAAGCCACCACCTCCAAGATCAGCGAAGACCAGCTCTTCTACTGCAACCAGAGGGGCATAGCTCCCGAGGAGGCGGTCGGGCTGATAGTCAACGGCTACGCCAAGGAAGTCCTCCAGCGGCTTCCGATGGAGTTCGCCGTAGAAGCACAGAAACTTTTGTCGGTATCCCTCGAGGGATCCATAGGATAGTATTATGAGTGACATTCTTCTCGATATTCGCGACCTTCACGCAGGCATCGAAGGCAAAGAGATCCTGCACGGAGTCAATCTCACCATCGGATATGGCGAGATCCACGCTGTGATGGGCCCCAACGGGGCCGGCAAATCGACGCTCGGTGCCGTGCTTACCGGCCGTCCGGGCTACGAAGTCACCTCCGGCACCGTCACATTTGCCGGCCGCGACCTCCTTGCGATGACCCCTGAGGAGCGTTCGTGGGCAGGACTGTTCCTGAGTTTCCAGTACCCGATCGAGATTGCGGGTGTCACGATGACCAACTTCCTCAAGGCTGCCGTCCAGGCGCGCCGCAAGGCAGCCGGCCTGCCGGAACTTAGCGCAGGGGAGTTTCTCGCGCTGATGAAGCAGAAGATGGCGCTCCTTAAGATGAAGCCAGAGTTTGCGAAGCGCGAAGTCAATGTCGGATTCTCCGGCGGCGAGAAGAAGCGCGGAGAGATTTTCCAGATGGCTATGCTGGAGCCTGTGCTCTCAATCCTCGACGAGACAGACAGCGGGCTCGACGTGGATGCGCTCAAGATAGTTGCTGACGGAGTCAATTCGCTGCGCACCCCCGAGACTTCCGCCATTATCATCACCCACTATCAGAAATTGCTGGAGTATATAGTTCCGGATGTGGTCCATGTACTCAAGGAGGGTCGTATCGTGAAGACAGCCGGCAGGGAACTGGTGGACGTTATCGAGAACGAAGGATTCGAGGCTATCAATGGATAAAGTGTTCGTAATAGGCAGGGACGAGATTCCGTCCAAGGTGGTGCTCGGCGCGGGGGAGAGCCTCCGTGCGACTTTCGTGGCGCTGCCCGGCGCGTCTGCGCATCTCTCGCTCACGGTCGAGCTCACGGGAGAAGGCGCGGAGCTTGATGCCGCCGGCCTTTTCGTTTGCCGCGAAGCGGAAAACGTATCGATCGAGATGAACGTCCGGCATCTGGCAGGCCGCTGCCGGTCCAATCAGATGTTTCGCGGAATAGCGGACGGACGCTCGCGCGTGCGCTTCAACGGCCTTATCTATGTGGAGCAGGACGCCCAGAAGACGGAGGCGTACCAATCCTGCCACTCGTTGCTCCTAAGCGAAGGAGCCCGTGTGGAGACCGATCCTCAGCTCGAAATCTACGCTGACGATGTGGTCTGCTCACACGGGGCTGCCATCGGGTATCCGTCTGCCGACGAACTTTTCTATATGCGCTCCCGCGGTATTCCCGAGCAGGAGGCTCGCCGGCTTCAGATTATTTCTTTCCTTTCACCTGTACTTTCCAGGCTTCCGGAAGAGTTCTATTCGCTGATAGGCTTCCAGAGCTGAGTCTCGCCGATTCCCATCACTTTGCCTGAGACCTGAAGCATGCCGTCCTTGTTGAAGAGGATGGTGGCGTTGGCCCTGATGTTGCGGGTGGGGTCCCAGATCTTGGCGCCGTCCCAACGCTTCTTTTCTGCGTTGTATTTGAGTCCGCTGATAAGGACGATATGCACGTCGCCTTCGTCTTTGGTCCAGTAGACATAGCAGTCGTAGGTGCCGTCGGCGTTTTTCTCAAACTTGACGTTGCTCTGCTCTTTTTCGATCAGGTAGTTGCCTACGATAGAGTCGGCCTTGCTGTTCTTGGCGTTCTGGGCAAATGCGATCACTCCGAGAAGGAGGAGCGAGAGGGTAAAAATGATTTTTTTCATTTTGTAAGTGGTTGTTGTATTATTGATTGCAAAGGTAAATATTTTTCGTATATTTGCGTCCGCTCTCGAGAAGAGCAATATTCACATTATTAACTTTTAAACAGATTCACAATGGCTGTTAAAATTCGTCTTCAGCGCCACGGTAAGAAGAATTTCGCATTCTTCCACATTGTAGTGGCAGACACCCGCGCTCCGCGCGACGGTCGCTTCATCGAGCAAATCGGCTCGTACAACCCCAACACCAACCCTGCAACAATCGTGCTCAACTTCGAGCGCGCTCTCGCATGGCTTAAGGTAGGTGCCCAGCCCTCGCTGGTTTGCCGCAGGATCCTCTCTTACGAGGGTGTTCTCCTTCGCAACCACCTCGACGGCGGTGTAGCCAAGGGTGCTCTCACCCCTGAGGTTGCTGACAAGAAGTGGGCCGACTGGAAGGCTCAGCGCGACGCCAAGATCGAGACCAAGGTTACCGGTCTTAAGAACGAGGCTATCGCTGCCGCCAAGGCTGCAAAGGCCGAGGAGGCAAAGGTCAATGAAGCAAGGGCCGAGGCTATCGCCAAGAAGGCCGCAGAGCTCGCCGCCGCACAGGCTGCTGAGGCTGCTGCCGCTGAGGCTACCGAGGCTGCAGCTGAGGAAGCTCCCGCAGAGGAAGCTGCCGAGGCTCCCGCAGAGGCTTAATGCTTCGCATTGGCAAAATCCTCAAGTCCCACGGGACAGACGGAGGGCTTCTCGTGAGCGCTCCCGAAGTGGAACTTGAACAAATTACGGGTCCGGTATACGTCGAATTCGACGCTTTACCGGCCCCTTTCTTTATTGATGATTGCGTAGCGCGCGGCTCTTCGCGATATGTCGTCCATATAACAGGAGTTAACGCCCTGAAGGACGCAGAGGAGATGGTCGGGCGCGACATCCTCTTCGACGGTTCCTTCGAGGATTCCGACGAGTCGCTGCCGGAAGACTTCATCGGCTGGACGGTGAAGGATGCAGGGGGGTCGGCTTCTTCCCCGCGCATCGTCGGTGTCGTCGAAGACTATGAGCCGATCCCCGGCAACTTCTGTCTCTACGTCCGCACTCCCGCCGGCGAGCAGGTCATGATCCCCTTTCACGAAGATTTCGTGGTCAGTGTCGACCCGTCTTCGCGCGAACTGATTCTCGACTTGCCGTCAGGATTGTATTGATTATTCTGCGGCCTATTCTTCGGCCTCGAGGTGCCCCTTGTTCAGGATGAAAAACCTCAAAACAAACATATACCCGAAATAACCGAACCAGCTAAACAGCAGGACGGCAAGGCCCAGGCCCAGTTTCCCGAAAAACTGAAGCGTGGGCAGGCGCCACACGTCCATCATCGCGATAAACCCGGGAATAAGTCCGAGCAGGTATATTATCATAAAAATCATATCTCCGCAAAGATACAAAATTCTCGTTATTCCTGACTTCTTCCTCATTCATCCCGACCCGCTCGGCGCAGCGCGATCTTGCGATTTCTCCTTTGGAGCGTTTAAAGTGCACAAGGTGGAACTGAAATGCCCGGACCTTGTGCGCCAAAACACGCTGTAATGCCGTTTAGCGCCCAAGGTCCCCCACCTTCGATTCCACCTTGTGCACTTCCGGGGAGGACTTATCCACTA
>CAMNNY010000082.1 GCA_946546175.1 uncultured Bacteroidales bacterium | reverse complement strand
TTGTCAACAATCTGGGCACCAGGTGCAACACCCTCCATCCGCTCGCGCGGCGTATACTTATGGATATAAAATGAAAAAGATATTCTCAGTTATCTTTGCGGCAATCGCCCTGAGCTTCGCCGCTTACTGCCAGACCACCCCCCAGGAATACCTCGAAAAGTACTCCCGACTCATCCAGCGCCTGGGCTATGCTGGCGTCGGCATCGAGACTTATCTCGACAAGTGGGAAGAGGCGTTTCCGCAGGACGGAAGGATGCTCGAAGCCCGCTGCAACTACTATCTTGCGAAGTCGATGACCACTGAGGTCGTAATCAGAGAGGGAAGCAAGTTCCTCGGCAACAAGCCGGTGATTTCTCTGCCTGATTCTTCGGGCCGCAAGATCAACTATTTCGAGGAACATTTCTTCGACGACGAGGTGTTCGGCACCGCCGTCAAATATATCGACCGCGCAATCCAGCTCTATCCGCTCGACATCCTCTACCGCGCCGACAAGGTGAACCTCCTTCTCGCATACGAAAAAGAGTCGCCCGACCTTGCGGTGGCCGAAATCGAAAACCTCGTGGAGATGGAGCAGACCTCACATCCTGAGTGGACCTTCGACGGCGCTCCCCTCGAAGAGGGCGAATTCTCGCAGCTCATTTCGGGGTACTGCGTCAGCCTCTACAACGTGGCGAGCCCGATATCCTACGATGCCTTCTATTCGATAAGCCGTCAGATGTGCAAGCTTGAGCCCAAAGAGCCCAACTGGCTCGACAACATCGGCTCATACTGGCTGGTGGCAAGAGGCAACGACAGGAAGGCGATGAGCTTCTACAAGAAGGCTCTCAAACTCAACAAGGAAGACCAGGTCGCAAAGAGCAACATCAGTCTTATCGAGCGCAGGCGCGCCCACGCGAAGAAGTCTGCTAAAGGGTCTCGCCCTTGACGGATTTGGCCGGATCGATCCTGGCAATCTGCATCGAAGGAATCAGCAGAAGCAGCATTATGATGAGCCACGCGATAAGGTCGGTCGCGAGGATGGCCCCGATGTTGACGCTCACCGGCACGAATGAAACAAAGTAGTTGGCCGGATCGAGCTTGATGAGGTGGGTCGTGCCCTGGATCAGGCAGAACAGCAGCGCGGCCGCATTGCCGGCGGCGAGCCCGAGTGCGGTCGTCCGCCCCGCGACGCGCAGGAACGTCCGCACGATCCCGCCGTCCGGCATGCCGAGCGCCTTCAGGGTGCCGATGGTGGGGGTGCTTCGCATTATCATTATCAGCAGCCCCGAAATCATATTGAACGCCGCTACCAGCGACATCAGGAGCAGGATCGCCACCACGTTCATGTCGATCAGCTGCATCCAGTCGAAGAGGTTGGAGAAGCGGCGCGACGACGCCTCTGCCATCATCCCGGTCGCATAGCCGATTTCGCCGGCCTTGAGCCACATCCCTTCGCGGGAGTGCCACTTGCCCGTGAGACGTACGTCGACCTGCCCTGCCTGATCGGCCGAGTAACCCAAAAGACGCTGCATGTCGGGAAGTGGAGCATAAACGATCAGCGTCTCGTCGAGTTCGACGGCGGGCTTGTAGACCTCGGCGACCTTGAATTTGCGGAGCTTGACCTTCTCACCCACGAAATATGCGAGCATGTCGTCGCCTACGGAAAGACGGAGCTTCCGGGCGAGCTTCTCGGGGATACGCACCTGCAGACGTTCGGTCAGCTGCGGCGTGCCCTTGAAAACCACGCCCTCGAGGGCGTCTGCGCCACGCACTATGCCCGCTTCAATGATGGTCGGGCTCCAGCTCTGCACGCCCTCGATGCTGCCGAGCTGCTCCTCCATCTCGGGGGTGATGCGAATAGCGGCGGTGTCGGTAAGAACTACGTCGGAGACTATCTCGCTGATGGCGTTGTGGAGCTCTTTACGATAGCCGGAAGCCACGCTCACGGCGACTATCATCACGAATGCGGAGATGGCGGTAGCCCAGACAGACACCTTGCCCTTGAACCGGATTCTCGAGGCTATGAAACTGTCGGCTTTCATCGGTCGACTTTCTTGTTCTGGGTGGGTGAGAGGTAGAACGGCCACCAGATGCCGAGTTTAAGACCGGTGCCGCCGTTGCCTGTGATGATATGGCGGTGGGTGCTGAAATAGTCGGCATGGTCCATGGGCCAGCCGGCGCCTGCATTCTGGAGCTTGATGAACATCGTCACCTGCTTCCACCTTATGTTGATGAAGGCGTCGAAGTAGGGGCCGTTGTTGTAGGCCCATTCGTTCTGGTTTTTGAACGTGCCCGTCAGGTAGTTCCACTCGGGAGCATACCATTTGGTGTTCCACCAGGCGTTGACACCAATCTGCATATCCATGACCTTCTGCACGGGGAACTGGACGAACCACCTCAGATTAAGTGCGAGGTTGGGTAGAGGCAGGACCTCGGTGTTGGAGGAGAACTGCGCGAGTATCTTGTTGTCTAGATGCAGGAAATTGGCAATTACGAATTCCTTGCGAAGATATCCCGACATCACGCTGATCACGCCGTCGGAATGTTGCCGGACCACGCCGAGGGTGTCGTAGTAGACCTGGTTGCCGATGAGGGCGTAGCCGGCTTTGGCTTCAAGTTTCCAGTAAGGAATCTTGAGGGAACCTTCTATCTTGGTGGCTGAGGTCTTGTCGAAGGAGTTGTCCCAGCGCATGAGTTCGTTCACGGTCGAGTACATGTGGCGCTGGTAGAAGGTAGGCCCTACGAGGCTTTCGCCAAATCGAACATTTATCGCCACAGGCGATTTGCGGGCCCTGCGGAAGGGGTAGAATTCCATCCCGAGGCCGGCGGAAATGTCCATGTTGCCTGCGTCGGCTCCGGCGAAGACGAGGTGGGCTTTGGCGTCCCAGCGGGAGTGGTCGGTGAACTGGCCGCTGGCTCCGGCGTAGGTGTAGAGGGAGTTCTCCCAGAGGCGGGTGGTGTCGGCGGCGAGGACGTTGTGGTAGCTGTGGAGGTAGTCGCCGATTCCGACGTCGAGCTTGGAGATGAGGGCGTCCGCGCTCCAGGGCTGGAGGCGGAGGTAGACCTTGTTGTCAAGGCGGGTCTGCCCGAGCGAATCGGATTCGTTGCCGTTTACGAACTCGCGCTGGAAGCGGGAATACTCGATTGCATGGCCGATGAAGGCGGTGGTGATGTCGGCTGTGGAGTCGGGGACGAAGGTGGAGTCGCGCCGGGCCTTCCAGTCGTTGATGAAGTTGAAGGGGATGCGCAGCTGCTGGTCGCCGTAGAGGGTGAGCTTCTTGGTGGTGGATTTGGCCTGCTCCATCGCGACCTTGACCTCTCGGAGCTCGATGGTGGTGTCGCGGATTTCGGCTATGTCGGTGAGTCCGCCGTTTTCGCCCATCTCGACTTTGTTGTGGATGAGGCCGGCATTGGCGGTGTAGCGTTTGCCGAGGTAGTTAAGGCCTGCGGCCGCGGTCTTGTTCTTGACCTTCTCGTTGATGAGCATGCCTCCGCCGCCCCAGGAGTCGTAGAGGAGGTTGAAGTTGAGCTCGGGGGTGATGTTCTGGGTCGTGAAGATGTGGATGTTGTCGGACTCTTTGTCTTCGCCGGCCATGAGGGTGCCGTAGTAGGCGAGCTCGGTGTGAGGGGTCTTTGTGTTGTACTGGATGAAGGTCTCTGGCCGGAAGGTCCAGGCTTCGTAGGGGTCGGAGAAGCTCACGCCCGTTGTCTTGCGGGTGAAGTAGTTGTAGTTCTGGACAGGAGAACCGGCGACACCGAGCCATGAGGCGTTGATGTCTTCGCGGAGGAACTTGTAGTCGTAGAAGTGGTAGTTGTAGCCGGTGTCGGGAACGAAGGGCTTCAGCTGCCCGAAGTCACGGTCTTCGGTCCAGGCGATGATGCGCTTGAAGTGCATCGAGTCGGGGATGGCGTAGGTGTCGAGGATGCGGGGGGTGTTGTCGCGGATACTGTCCCGGATGGCCTGCTCCCTGTCTTTTATGCGGTCGAGGCTGTCGCGGATGGCTTTCTTGCGGAGTTCCTTCTGCTCGAAGTCGTATTTTTTGCGCTCTTCCTTGGAGAGGGAGTTATACCAGGCTTCGAAGGCGGCCTTGGCGCGGGCTGTGGAGTCGGCGTAGTAGGTCGAGTCCAGTTTGTGGCGCTCGCTGAAGTTGAATTCGGCCATGGTGGAGTCCTGGCGGGCGAGTTGATAGGCGCTCTCGCGGAGGATGGAGTCTTCGAGGGCGGAGAGGGTGTCTCTGCCGATGTGGAAGGCGGTCATCAGAGAGTCGCCTTCATGCTGGAGGGAATCGGCTACCTCCTTGTGGGTGAGGGAGTCGAGAAGCGCGACGTAGTATTTGTAACGCCATGGATCGAGTTCGCGCAGCGAATCCGGGGCCTTGATTGTATCGCGGGCGGTAAGGTGGGGGAGGGTATCGACGATTTCCTCGTTGAAGGCGAGAGTATCCGGGCCTCCGAGCAGGGAGTCAGCGATTTCTACCTTCTCGAAATGTCCTTTTCGGCGGGCTTTGTAGCCGGCTACCGGGTAGATGACAGTGTCGGGGGAGGCCGCAGGTGTTGCGGCTGCTGCTGGGGCTGAGGCTACGGCGGTTGCGGCTTTTGGCGCGGGGTCGTACGGGCCGAGCGCGGAGGGGCCGGCGGCCATTTCGGCTGCCACGGCTACGCAGAAACTGCCGATTACGGCGAGGGGGAATATGAGCTTTCTGAGTTTCATTTATCCTCTATAAGATATATGTCCTCGCCCTTTTCTGCGAAGTGGAAGGTCTCGCGCGCAAACTTCTCCAGCGAGTCGCGGTTTCCGGTCAGGGCCTCGATTTTGCCATCGAGCTGTCTGATCTTCCGTTCGTTGAGCTTGATTTCCTTGTTTTGGGAGGCGATCGTGAACCCGCCTTGGATCCAGCGGATTACGTTGTCTTTCTTGAAAAACAGGAACAACACCGCAACGGCCACAGCGACGATGGCCGTACGGATGAAGGAACGCTGCTCGCGGCTGTTGCCGTCCTTGCTTCTGTCCCAAATGTTTTTCATTATGCCCATAATTGCGCAAATTTAACTAAATTTGCCGAACAATAAAACCACAAATATGAAACCTACACTTCTTGTTCTCGCTGCCGGTATGGGCAGCCGTTATGGCGGACTTAAGCAGATGGACGGCCTCGGCCCCTCCGGAGAGACTATTATCGATTATTCAATCTACGATGCCGTTGAGGCAGGATTCGGCCGCGTCGTCTACATCGTCCGCGAGTATTTCCGCGAGCAGATGGAGGGGACCGTCCGTCAGAAATATTCAGGCGTTAAGTGCATCGACGGCACTCCGCTTGAGTTCACGTTCGTGACCCAGGAGCTTGATAAGATTCCAGCCGGCTTCACTCTGAACCCCGAGAGGCAGAAGCCATGGGGTACCGCCCACGCAGTGCTGATGGCAGCAGATGTCATCAATGAGCCTTTCGTCGTCATCAACGGCGACGATTTCTACGGAAAAGAGTCCTTCAGGATCGCCGGAGACTGGTGCCGTGCCCACGAGAATTCGAAGGGCGTTTTCGCCATCGTCGGGTTCGAAGTAGACCACACCCTTTCGGAGTCCGGCGGAGTATCGCGCGGAATCTGCAAGTATGACGCTGCCGGTCATCTGACCGATGTGGTTGAGCATCACAATGTTATGGTCGATCCCGACGGAGTTCTCCGCGGCGACAACAATGTCACCGGCGAGCGCGTCGCTCTTCAGGCCAAGGATCTCTGTTCGATGAATATGTGGTGCTTCACTCCCGACTATATGAAGGAGAGTGCCTCTATCTTCGTCGAGTTCCTGCGTGAGAATATCGGCGAACTGAAGAAAGAGTACTATATTCCTTTCGCCGTAGATACCATGATCAAGAGGGGTATCGCATCGTGCGACGTGCTTGGTACTCCCGCTCACTGGTTCGGAGTCACCTTCAAGGAAGATCGCCCCGCCGTGGTCGCCAAATTTGCCGACCTCGCCGCCCGTGGCGTGTATCCCACTCCGCTGTACAAATAATTTTTTTTGATTTTGGGGTTACTCTGCTTTTTTGGGGGCAGAGTAACCTCTTTTTTTGATGAAACTTGCAGCATCTCTGCCGGAAAGATAGCAGAGTTACCAAAAATTTCGGCAGCGGGCCGATTGTGAATTATGGCAAAAAGAAGAGGCAATTTCAAGTTTTTCTCAGCATTTGAGTATTTCAGCCCCAAGTGGCGCGGCATTTTCGGCCTTGTGCTTTGGTTCCTGGTGGGGGCCCTGATAGGTAACGGAATTGTTTTAGTTATCTTAAAGTTCTTCGGGCAACAGGCGGCTGCCGAGTATGGCACGCTGCTTTCCTATCCTGTCATGTTCATCCCTCCGATGATCTTCGCCGCATCGCGAAGCCGTCGCCGTGAGATGAGCGTCGGAGCCGTCGGCTCGCCGCTCGATGCCGGCGCTTTCGCTCCGCTCGGCGGCGTGGTCTGCGCTCTGCTCGTAGTGGTGGTAACCCTCGCGGCGGGTTTTGCAACAGATGCCATCACTGCTGTGATGCCTGAGATGCCAGATAACCTGAAGCAACAGTTGGAAAGTATGACTTCCGGAACGCTCTGGATCAACTTCCTCTGTGTTTCGGTGTTTGCCCCTCTGTTTGAAGAGTGGCTCTGCCGCGGCATGGTCCTGCGCGGTCTTCTCGACCGCGGTGTGCGTCCCGTCTGGGCAATCCTGTTCTCCGCCGTCTTCTTTGGCGCTATCCATCTGAATATCTGGCAGATGGTCCCGGCCGTTATCCTGGGAGCCATCTTCGGCTATGTCTACTGGAAGACCCGCTCGCTCAAGCTCACCATGCTCATGCACTTCACCAACAATACCTTCGCCCTTGTCTGCAGCCACATAGACGCCCTTAAGGACATGGAGACTTGGTCCGATGTCCTTGGCACTCAGCTATATTGGATTGTATTCTGCGTAGCGCTGTTGCTGATCGCGCTTTTCTTTGTCACGTTCCGCCGCCTGTCCGCTCCCGCCTCGCCGCTTCGCGGGTAGGATGTTGATCTCCGGCATCTCTCAGTGAATCCGCAAGATATGGGCACCATTCCGGGCGCCCATTTTTTCGTAATATGCGGTATTTCCTTCGGTGAATCGCTTGTCCGCGACGCCGATAAGTATGGGACGCCCAAACACCTCCAGCTCACCCAGGCGCTGAAGAATTTCTATATTCTGAGCCGCAGTTTTCGCAAATCCGAGCCCCGGATCCAGAATCCACCGGTCGATCCCAGCCGCAGCCGCATCTGCCTCGAACGCCCTGAAATAATCATGCAGCTGCACGATGATATCTGTCTCTGTATCAACCAACGAGTCCATCGTCTTCGGCGTCCCGCGCTTGTGCATGGCGATGTACGGCAGCCCCAGCCGCCCGACCGTCGGCAGCATCTGTGCATCGTCGTGCCCCGCGCTGATGTCGTTCACGAAAAACGGGCCTACCAGCTCGAACGCCCGCCGCACGATCTCGCTGCTCGTCGTATCGATCGACAGCTCCTTCGGGCTGGAAATGTGCAGCGGCCATAACTCGCGGTTGGCCAGCCATTTACCGCAGGCCGTACCGAATCCGAAGCGGTCTTTCCACATCTGCAGAAACGGTCGCAGGCGCTCCCACTCCTCCTCTATGCCCACGGGCTCTGCTCCCGGGCGGGTCGACACCGCCCCGACATCGACAATGTCAATATCTTCCCGCTCGAGCATGGAGAAATTGTACCGGCTCGGGGCGTAGAACGAGTCGGGGGTCAGATTTATGATGCCCATCAGTTTCATCAGGACAAAAATACACAAAAGTCGTGTAATACCGCTAAATGTGCAGGTATTTGGCCGCTGCGTAATAATTGATTCCCCGCTTCAGGTGCAATTCCGTGGTCAGGATTTTCCGCTTATCGACCTGCACTGGAATCTCACCGGCCACTCAGCCGCGCCTCGGCGCGGCGTCCAGGGCCCCTGAGGCCGCGAAGTCTTGAGCGGCCGGGCTTACGAGGCCCCCGCCCTGGTTATGGCGGGGG
>CAMNNY010000081.1 GCA_946546175.1 uncultured Bacteroidales bacterium | reverse complement strand
CTTTGTCATAATACTGATCTCTTCTTTTTGTGTGGTAAACGAACATTGTTAACTCTTGTTTGTGAGTCAACCTTTTTCAGTTAAAGACAGTCTGCACGTTTATTCGGGTTTGTAGGAGTCCTTCAGGGCGACGGTCTTGTTGAAGACGGGGTGCTCGGGGGTGCTGTCCTTGTCGGCGATGTAGTAGCCGACGCGTTCGAACTGGACGGCGAGGCCGGACTTGTCTTCGAGCAGGGCGGGCTCTGCATAGCCCTTCTCCACCACGAGGCTCGTGGGATTGAGGAAATCCTTGTAGTCTTTGTCTTCGGGCACCTGGCTCATATCGGCGAGAGTGAAGAGACGGTCGTACTGACGGAGCTCAACCTCCTTCATGAACTGAGTCGATACCCAGTGGATAGTTCCCTTGACGGAACGCCACTCGCCACCGGGACCGGTAGTCGGGTCGTAGGAGCACTTGAGCTCAACGACCTTGCCGTCGGCATCTTTGACGAGCTCGTCGCACTTGATGATATAAGTGTATTTGAGACGCACTTCCCCGCCGGGTTTGAGGCGGAAGAACTTGTTCGGGGCATCCTCCATAAAGTCTGCCCTGTCGATAAGAAGCTCTCCCGTGAAAGGAATCCTGCGCTTTGCGCCTTCGGGCTCGGCGGGATTGAGCGGAGCTTCGAACCACTCCACCTTTCCTTCGGGCCAGTTGGTGAGGGTAACCTTAATCGGATCGTCGGAGACCACCATGTAGCGGTTGCTGCGGGCGTTGAGATCCTGACGCACACACCACTCGAGGAGCTGGATGTCCATCAGCTGGTCGCGCTTGGTTACGCCAATCTTGTCGCAGAACATCTTCAGGGCCTCTGGGGTATAGCCTCTGCGCCTTACGCCGCAGAGCGTAGGCATTCGCGGATCATCCCAGCCGGACACGAAGCCCTTCTGGACGAGTTCGAGAAGCTTGCGCTTCGACATAAGGGTATAAGTCAGATTCAGACGGGCGAACTCGTACTGATGGGACGGATAGATCCCGAGCGTCTCGATGAACCAGTCGTAGAGCGGACGGTGGACGTCGAACTCGAGCGTGCATATGGAATGGGTGATGTGCTCGATGGAGTCGCACTGGCCGTGGGTGAAGTCGTACATCGGGTAGATGCACCATTTGTCGCCCGTACGGTGGTGGTGGGCATGCTTGATGCGGTACATCAGCGGGTCGCGGAACATCATGTTGGGGTGGGCCATGTCGATCTTGGCGCGAAGGACCTTCTCGCCGTCGGCATACTTGCCCGCCTTCATCTCGCGAAACAGCCTGAGGTTCTCCTCGACACTGCGGTTACGGTAGGGGCTCTCGATGCCCGGCTTGTCGACCGTGCCGCGATGGGCCGAAATCTCTTCCTGGGTCTCATCGTCGACATAGGCGAGGCCGCGCTTGATCATCTCCTCTGCCCACTCATAGAGCTGGTCGAAGTAGTCGGAAGCGTAGAGTTCCTTTTCCCACTGGAAACCGAGCCACTTGATGTCCTCCTTGATGGCGTCGACATACTCAGTGTCTTCCTTGGTGGGGTTGGTGTCGTCGTAGCGGAGATTGGTCTTGCCTCCGTACTTCTGCGCCAGGCCGAAGTTGATGCAAAGGCTCTTGGCGTGGCCGAGGTGGAGGTAGCCGTTGGGCTCCGGAGGGAAACGGGTAAGGATTGAGTCCACCTTGCCTGTCCTGAGATCTTCTTCGATGATTTCCTCGAGGAAATTGAGTTTTCTGCTTTCTTCTTCCATATGCTCTAAAGTATATTCATTGACTGTTCACGTATTTTTTCGAGTTCGTCCTTCATCCGGACGACACATTTCTGGATCCCGGCGTGGGAGGCCTTGGACCCGGTGGTATTGATTTCGCGGCCCATCTCCTGGATGATGAACCCGAGCTTCTTGCCGGGCTCGCTCTCCGAGTCGATGGTGTCCATGAAATAGGCGCAGTGCTGGCGCAGACGGACCTTCTCTTCGTTGATGTCGAGCTTCTCCAGGTAGAGGATCATCTCCTGCTCGAAGCGCTCGCCCTCCATCTTGACTGAAAGCTCTTCAGCGGCCTTAAGGATGCGCTCGCGCACGGCGGCGATACGCTCGCCTTCGAACGCCTCAACCTCGTCGTAGATCGACAGGATGGTCCTGACCCTGGAAGTCACGTCGGCATAAAGAGCCTCTCCTTCGTGGAAGCGGTACTGCCTCACGGCGGCAAGGCATTCATCGAAAGCGGCATCTACCAGCGGCCAGTTCTCGGCGGTGATGATCTCCTGCTTGCGGGCGTCGGTCACGTCGGGAAGACGCAGCACGGCCGCGATTATCGCAGGATCAGCCTCGGGGACGGCGCCGCCGAAGGCATCCGCCACCTGGGTATAATATGAGCGGAGTATCTCACCGCTTACCGCCACCTGCGAGGTCCCCTCGTTGGGCTCCCAGGTAAGGTAGACGTCGATCGTGCCCCTCACGAGCGAGTCCGCTATCTTCTTTCGGAGAGCGAGCTCCTTGTCCTTGGGGATGAGCGAAGTGCGGAGGTTGACCTCTGCGTTCTTGCCGTTGAGGGTCCTGATTTCGACTGTAAGGTTTCCGCCCTGAAGCGTTGCCACGGCCTTGCCGTAGCCTGTCATTGACTGT
>CAMNNY010000080.1 GCA_946546175.1 uncultured Bacteroidales bacterium | reverse complement strand
AGTCGCAATCGCGCAAGCTGAGCCGCCCCGACGAGCTCGGCGCAGCGCGATCTCGCGATTTCTCCTTTGGGACGTTTAAAGTGCACAAGGTGGAACTGAAATGCCCGGACCTTGTGCGCCAACCCCCACTGTGATGCTGTTTACTGATCAAGGTCACCCACCTTCGATTCCACCTTGTGCACTTCCGGGGAGGACTTATCCACCTGAACTACCCTAGAAGGCCGATTTTCTGGATAAGTCAGGCGGATGGTTAGTAAAACGGCCGTTTTACTGACGGAATGGGTGTTCGAAAGTGATTTGGTAAGTAAAATGGCCAATTTACTAACGGAAAAGGGCGCTGAGCGCGCGATGGTGCTACCCTCATTCAGTCGCGACAATCATCGGAGTTCGAAGGGGCTACCTTCACTCCTACGCGATTAGCAAGCTGCGGGCGGGAGTGTCCGCGGGGCTCGGCGGTTTCGTAGGTTTTCGGCAGTTACCGCGCCGGACTGACGAGTGTGACAGGTCCAACGAGTGCGACCAATCCAGCGGGAACGAGCGGCCTACCGGGGTAACTGCCAAAAACCTCCGCTCCCGCCGAGCGGACTTCTTGGCCTGCCCCGAGGCGTACGCGCCACTCGCGCGGAACCGGGAGTGAGTCGCGGAGGGCCTGCCACACGCGAGAGCTTCGTGGGGCGAAGCGATCGGGGGGGGGCAGAGGTAGTAAATATATTCATAGAAAGATCGCCGGTCGGGGCCGGCGATGACGGTAAGCAGGGTGGCTTTTGCCATTTTAGATTTTGTGTGTATATTTGCTCTGTTACAATCATTTAACCAGATGAAAAGTTCAGCATTCCTTTCCATTTTTGCTGCAATGCTATGTCTTTGCGCAGTGAATTCGTGCGATCTTCTCGGAGGCCCCGGGAGTGAAGAGAATAAAAAACCTTCCGACGAACCGGATATCATTGAGGTGGATTGGAGCGATCCGGCATGGTATTCCACAAACTTCTGGGAGCGGACCGACCGGCAGAAGGCGGGTCTTCGCGGCCCTGTGAAGAAGTGGCATATCAGCAATTATACAACGTATGACGAGTACGAATACGATGCTGCCGGCCATCTTATCAGGGAGGCGTATGTCAATACCGACAATCCTCAGAACAATCACGAATGGAGGTACACATACGACGCTGACGGACATCGTACCAGGAAGGAGTATTTTGGAAGCGAGGATTCCCCCGCAGATTATACGATCTATGAATACGACAACCCCGGCAAGTTCGTGGCGTTGGAGTGGTTCATGATGGGACCGAGCGTTGTAGGAGCTGAAGACGGAATCTGCAAAGACCTTTCAAAGACCATAAGGGTGGTGGAGCAGCCCTTGTCCAAGAATTACAGCGAGACTTCCTACACCTTCGGAGAGGATGGCAACCTGACGATCAGGCAGTCTTCTTACTCTATTAACGAAGGCTCGACGGAGAAGGAAGGTGAAACCACTCTTGAGTACACATTCGTCTACGAAGGCGGCTACCCCAAGAGCCTCAGCAGCGATCAGCTCCGTTTCGAGGTGGTAGACATCACCTATTATCCCAACGGCATGTACAAGGACTTCGAGTATCTCGAGGAGAATGCCTACAACTTCGAAACCGGGAAGGATAGGCATACCTATAAGATGCTCGACAACCCCCGCTATCTCACGGTGGAAAGCTTCGACCTCGGCGGCAAAGCTTCATATATGTCTCTTACCCCGAAATGGATCCGGAGGACTTACGACGAGCATTTCGACATCGTGCGAAATGACGAAAGTTACGGCGATGATGACTTTACAGAAGGCGCTGAGCCTACCTATACGGATACCTGGGCGGAATACACTTACGACAAATACGGTAACTGGACTACCCGTCTCGAAACCGTGGTCCCTCGTTACACAGGCGGTACGTCCGAGACTAGGGTCAACCGCGTAATCGAGTATTTTGAGTAGCACTCGGGCGGGCTACAATGTTATGACATCGGAGTGGTAGCGGTGAATGAAAGGTGCAAAATAGATGGGAAGATAGGTGATGAATCCGTCTTTTTTTATGAGCCGTTCATTGGACAGGACGTAAGCGTCGTGGACATGGTAGTTCGGATTCGCAAGGAAAGTATTGAGAGCCCGATGGATTGAGTAGTCTTTCCCTGATTTCACTTCCACCGGTAGGATGGCGGTATGGTCGTAGTCATCCAGAATAAACTCCACTTCTCCATGGGCCTTGTTGTCGTAGTAGAAGAGTTGTCCAGAGCAGTGGGCTCTCAACTCGGAGGCGACAACGCTTTCATAGACGCTTCCAAGATTCACACTTAGACGGTCGTTCATGACTGCATCGATATTGTACTTATACAACTCATTCGTAAGCAGCCCTACGTCGTTCATGTAGAATTTCAGCAGGTTCTTGCTCTCGGATTCCTTAAGCGGGAATGCTGGAGAAGAAACCGCCTTTACCTCGATGGCGATTCCCGCCCCGGAGATATAGTCAAACTCATCTTGATAATCGTCATTGCGCTTACTCTTCTTTTCCTCGATGTCACGATACACCACGCGTTTCTTCTTGTTGCCCATCAAGGAAGGAATCATATTGTAGATTCTCGTAATCTTGAGTTTGTGCTCTTCATCGTATTGGGTGGCGTCAATCGCATAAAGGGTATGGATAGCCTCATGGATGTCGCGGACAGCCACGATGTTCCTGGAACTCAGGTACTCGTTTACGGCATCGGGCAAACCTCCTACGAGAAGGTATTTCTTGAAGAGGTCCATCATACGTTCGTGCATGGACTCGTCCAGAGGCGCCCTCTGTGAGAACTTCTGCTCCAGAGCTGATACGGCCTCTTCGGCAAAGCCATTCGCCCAAAGGAATTCTTCAAAGTCGAGCTGATACATATGCTTGATAATAATGCTTCCGGCAGGCACGGATGTCGTCTGCCTAAGCGTTACACCGAGCAGGGAGCCACTGGCAATATACGTATATCGCCCGTCTTCTTTCAAGAACTTCAGAAGCGTCAAGAGATGGGGATACGCCTGAATCTCATCCAGAAAGATAATCGTATCATCCTTCGTCCCCCTTAATTTCTCTCCGGCAACCGCGCTTAGCCGGAAATAGAATTCTTCTTTGGTAGTTGCTGCCTCGAACAGTCTGGGGCCGTTCTTGTCTTCTGCAAAGTTAATCTCTACATAATTCTGGAAGAGAGACGTAGCTACGTCGCGTATAATGTATGACTTCCCGATCTGGCGGGCCCCGTCGATGACCAGAATCTTGCTGTTTCTACTGGCAAGATGCTCGCGAATATAAGAGCGAATCTTTCTTTTTAGCATGGAATCACATCGTTTATATGGCAAAGGTACGCTTTTCCAAGAAAAATCAAATGCAAAAAGGACGCTTTTCCAAATAATTATGGGGTGAAAAGGAACGCTTTTCCAAGGTCGGTGTGTTGCGCTTTTGCTCCTTAGCGGCGTTTTTGCTAACTTGCGGCAGGAATTAATCCATGCGTAGCTATAAAGACAAAACCATCTGGATCACCGGGGCGAGCTCCGGGATAGGGGAGGCGACGGCCTACAGGTTCGCACAGGAAGGTGCCAGGCTCATACTCACGGCGCGAGAAGCTCGAGGCCGGCGCCTACGACGGCGACGAGATCGAGTCGATGACTATCGAGTAGGCGCTCACGCTCCTTTCGGACGCAAATACTGCGGTCTACGTCCCGTTTTTATGGACGTAGACCGCATTTTCGCTCTTTTTTGCAGTCTACGTCCATGTTTTGGGACGTAGACCGCACCCGGAGGGTTGCCCCGCATTAAAGATAGTTACAGATTGCGGGCGACCAGATACCCGGTCGACCAGGCGGCCTGGAGGTTGAAGCCGCCGGTGAGGGCGTCGATGTCGAGGACTTCGCCGGCGAAAAACAGTCCCGGATACTTACGGGATTCGAGTGTGGAGTTCTGAACTGCGGAGGCGCTCACGCCGCCGGCGGTGACGAACTCCTCCTTGAATTTTGCCCGGCCGGTGAGCTCGTAGGAGTCGGCCGTGAGGGCGCTCACCAGACGGTTGAGGCCCTTGCTGCCGAGCTCGGCCCAGCGGATGTCGTCGCGCAGGGCGGCGCGGCTGAGGATGTGGACCCAGGTGCGGGCTGTAAGGCCGTCGGGGTGAACGCTTGCAACGAGTTTGGCGGGGTTCGAACGGGCGGCGGTTTCGAGCAGTGAGCGGACTTCGGCTTCGGTGGCGGAAAGCCAGTTGACAAGGAGATTTCCTTGATAGTTCGTTTCTGCGAGGTGGCGCGCCGCGAAGGACGAGAGCCGTAGGGTTGCCGGGCCGCTGACGCCCCAGTCGGTGAGTAGCAGCGTGCCGTGCGAACGGAATTTGGTGCCGGCAAGCGATAGGGTGACGTTTTCTATGGCCGTGCCAGAGAGGTCGCGGATGCCGCTATCTGAGAGTTTGAACGTGAAGAGCGAGGGGACGGGAGGAACTATGTTAATGTCCAGGCCATCCAGCAGGCTGAGCGCGCCGCCGCCGGTGGTGACAACCACCTTGTCGGCATTGGTGCTACTGCCGTCGGCGAATGTCAGCTCGAACCTTCCGTCAGGAAGCGGTTTCACGGCCGAGACTTTCGCGTGGCATCTGACCGTCACGCCCAGGCGGCGCATAAGGTTTTCGAGCGTGCGGACTATCTGCATCGCGTCCTGGGAGGCGGGGAAGAGGCGCCCGGGGGTGCCGCCCCGGGGCGGGTCCTCGGCGAGGCGCACGCCTTCCGCCTCCCACCAGCGATGCGTGTCTTCGGGCGAGAAGGTGCGAAACGCTTCGCGAATCAGTCTCTCACCCCTTGGATATACGTCCGAGAGTTTGTCTACCTGCTCAAATGTGTTGCTGAGGTTGCACCGGCCGCCGCCTGTGACGGCTACCTTCGCGAGGGCTTTCGGCCCCGCCTCGTAGACCGTCACCTCCGCGGCCGGCTGCCTGCGCTTTGCTTCGATCGCGCAGAAACATCCCGCCGCTCCGGCGCCGATGATTGCAATGCTTTGGTGAGTGGTAGACATGGTCTTGTCAGACGACAGATGTGGTGCTCGGCCAGGGCCATGGCCGGAGACTGCCTCTATCGCTTGCGTCAATACCTATTTCTTTCTATTAATCAGCTGTCCGCAGACATAGATTACCGCGGCGACGCACATTCCGTTGATGGACGGAATACCCCACTTCACGAGGTTGGCCACGACTGCGCCGATGACCACGCCGGCGATTGCGAACCAGTCGACCGTGCGGATCTCGATGGTGCCGTCGAGATTCTCCTTACGGTGCATGAAGTAGCCGAGGATGAGGATGATGCCGACTGGAGGAAGCGTGCAGTTAAGCACGTTGAGCCATCCGCAGAAGTTCCAGTAGAGCCAGACGGCGGCGACCGTGCCGATGATTCCGGAAATCAGCACCATTGACTTTTTCGAGAAGCCGGTGATATTGGCAAGTCCGAGTCCGGTGGAGTAGAGGGCGTTGTCGTTGGTTGTCCAGATATTGAGGCCGAGCACGGCGACTGCGACGTAGAAGAGGTTGAGGTTGAGCATCACCTCGAAGATGTCGTTGCCTCCGACATAGATCGAAGAGACTGCGCCGAAGAAGAACATCAGCGAGTTGCCAAGGAAGAAAGCGACGACCGTGACGAGCGCTGCGATCTTGCCGTTCTTGGCAAATCGGGTGAAGTTGGGCGTGGCGGTGCCTCCGGAGACGAAGCTTCCGATCACGAGACCTGCTCCTGCGATGACCCCGAGGTCTTTAGTTCCCTTCGAGAACTGCTCGATGAGTCCGGTGTCGCCGTTCCCAACCGCGAGAACCATAGCGACCGTGCCCAGGATGGCGACGAGCGGCACGGCGATGTAGCTCACGATGGTGAGGCTCTTGATGCCGTAGTAGGCGCTGGCGGTCATCAGGATACCGGCGATTGCGACGAGCAGGTAGCCCTGCCATGGCATGACGTCGGGCGTGACCTCGAGCCCGAGCAGCTCCTTTGCGACCGGGATGGCGAACATCGCGAGTCCTACCCCGAACCAGCCCATCTGCGTGAAACCGATCATGGCGCTGGGCAGCCAGCTGCCCTTGCGGCCAAATGAGCGCTGTGCGAGCAGATCGAGCGACAGTCCGCTTTCTGCACCGATGTACCCGAGCGTGCCGGTATAAGCTCCGAGAATCACGCCTCCCAGAAGAAGGGCCAGAATAAAGCCCTTGAAGTCGAGGCCTGCGGCAAGATTCTGTCCGGCCCACATGCTTGCGGAGAAGAATGTGAAGCCGAGCATGATCATAAACATGGTCAGCGTACTGCGGCGAGAGGTGGCCGGTACGCTCGAATTCGAAAAGTCCTGATCGACTTTCTGCACTTTGTTGCTCATCGTTCTATGGTTTTTTTGAGTTGTTTCAGACGCTCTTCGCATATCGCGGTAAGGCTTTTGGTCCTGAGCCTCGAGAGGTAATTCTGTTCTTTGGCGTAGAGTTTCTCCAGTCCGGCATCTTCCGGATAGCCGCAGATCTCCAGCCACTGCCGGTAGTCAGCCCGCGCATATCCCACCTTCTCAGCGATAAATTCGTCGAAGTCTACCTTTGAGCTCACCTCCAGCAGGTCTCTCCAGTACCACTCGACTTCCTTGTAGTGGGCGCGGATCTCGTAGCGGCGGGCTCCGCCGTCGTAGATGATGCACTTTTCGAGCAGCGCCGGCGCATAAGAGTAGTCGCACACGAATTCGCGGAACTCAGGCGCGATGACTCCGCCCTTCCAGCCGAAATCGATCATCGGCACGTTCACTCCAGTGACTCCTTTGTCTTCGTAGACGGTAAACATTCCCTCGACGAAGATGCACTTGAATCCCTCGAAGTCGGGCCAGTAGCCGCGGATGTATTCAGTCAGTTCTTCCAGAAGTCCGATAGCTTTAGTGCCTCCTATCGTGAAGAAGACAACCCTCTTGAGCGATCCTCCTCCAAGGTGGAAATACTCCACGAAGTGGGTGAAACATTTGCGGAAAGTATCGCCGCTCGCCAGAATGTCGCCGATCAAAAGGGTGCAGTCCCTTTCCGGGCAGATTTTTTCGTACTTGATTTCGAGGCCGGTGATGACTTTGTTCTCAATCACCCTCTCGCAACTCATGAAGTTGATATTGTCCACCTTGATCCCGCACTCGTAGCAACACTCCTCGATAGGGTAGTTGAGGCCTCCACGCAGAATCGTAAGGATCGCAGCCTTCCCTGCGCCACTGATATTCAGAGCCTTGAGCGCAGCGCTTATCGGCTCCGCCATCACCTTGCAGCACTCGTA
>CAMNNY010000079.1 GCA_946546175.1 uncultured Bacteroidales bacterium | reverse complement strand
CTGCGCATCATCGAGGCCGGCGGTCACGGCGTGGTGTCCGTGGCGCAGAACGTCTGCCCCGAACCTCTTACGCAGATGGTCCACCTCGCACTCGAGGGCAGGCTCAATGAGGCCCGCGAACTCGACAGCCGCCTGCAGCCCCTCTTCAAGGGTTGTTTCGTGGAGTCGAACCCCATCCCCGCCAAGGCTGCCCTTGCGCAGCTCGGACTCTGCACCCCTGCCGTCAGGCTGCCTCTTACCGAAGCAACTGACGCTACCAAATCAACTATCAGCGAAATTCTCGATCAATGGAAATAACGTTAGAAAAGTTTTTGGAGACCCTTGACGCCCTCGAGAAGGGCGAAGTCCGCGTGGCCGAAAAGGTCGGAGACGAGTGGGTCGTCAACAAATGGGTCAAAGAGGTTATCCTCGCCGGATTCAAGCTCGGCGCTGTGACCGACATGAGCGAAGGACAGTTCAGTTTCTTCGACAAGAAGACCTTCCCCGTGCGCAAGTTCAGCGTGGAGGACGGCGTGCGCATCGTTCCCGGCGGAACCAGCATAAGGCGCGGCGCATACGTAGCCCCCGGAGCCATCGTGATGCCGCCCGCATACATCAACACCGGAGCATTTGTGGGCGAAGGCACGATGGTCGACTCCCACGTGACGGTAGGCAGCTGCGCGCAGGTAGGCCGCCATATCCACATCTCCGCATCGACCCAGATCGGCGGGGTGCTCGAGCCGGCGGGGGCGCTGCCGACCATCATCGAAGACGGCGCGTTCATCGGCGGCAACTGCGGCATCTACGAGGGCACGATCGTGCGCGAGAATGCCGTAATCGGGTCGGGCGTGATCATCACGAGCGCGACTCCGCTCTTCGATTCGACGACCGGGGAGTTCGTGCCGCGCAATGCCGACGGCAGGGTAGTCGTGCCACGCGGAGCTGTTGTCGTAAGCGGCTCCCGACCGATGAAAAAGGGCCCCGGTGCCGAGATGGGAGTGTCGCTCTACTGCCCGGTGATCGTTAAGTACCGCGATGAGAAGACCGACGGTTCCGTCAGGCTTGAGGACATGCTCAGATAGGATTTTTAATGAATTATAAAGATTTTTTTTCAGCCGACACGGGCTCTTTCATGCGCTCTCCGGTGAGGGAGATCTTCAAGCGCGTGGATCTTTCGAAGATCTACTCGTTTGCTGGCGGATACCCTTCCGCTGAGACCTTCCCGACGGAGGTGTTTGAAAGGCTGGCGGGCGAGGTCTTGCATAAGTACGGCGCGAAGGCGCTTCAGTACGGCGCCACCCAGGGCGTCCCTGAACTCCGTCAGGCCGTTTCCGAGCGATACGGCGTGCCCGTGGAGAATATCCAGATCACGACCTCTTCCCAGCAGGGTATCGACGTGTGCACCCGCGTGCTGGTCGACCCGGGCGATGTGGTGCTGGTATCGTGCCCTTCGTATCTCGGTGCACTTCAGTCGTTTGCGAGCTATCGTGCGGAGGTTGTCGGGCTCGACCTGTCTCCGGAGGCAGGCGCTTCAAGGATTTCGCGCATCGAGGCGCTTCTGGCAGAGGGCAAGAAGATCAAATTCTTCTATGCGATCCCCGATTTCCAGAATCCGAGCGGAGAGACGCTTACCTTGGAGCAGCGCTCTTCGCTCGTGGATCTTGCCAGAAAGTATAACTTCCTGATCGTCGAGGACAGCCCCTACCGCGAACTGCGTTACGAAGGCTCGTCCGTTGCAACTATCTATTCCCTGGCTCCCGAAAGGACTCTCCATCTTGGAAGTTTCTCAAAGATAATGGCCCCTGGCTTCCGTTTGGGATGGATTATCGGTGCGCCCGAACTGCTCGACATGATCTACGTCTGTAAGCAGTCGCTCGACCTGTGCCCCCCGATTCTCGACCAGTATATCGCCGCCGAGTTCATGGCCGGAGGAGAGCTCGACCGGAATCTTTCGAAGTCGGTTGCGCTCTATAGGGACAAGCGCGATTACATGCTCTCCCTTCTCGAGAAGTATATGCCCGCGGGGGTCAGCTGGACCCATCCCGAGGGAGGATTGTTCCTGTTCGTCACACTACCGGAGGGCTACGATACCGTCGCGCTCTACGACCGCGCACTCAATGCCGGCGTGGCATACGTCGCCGGATCGTTCTTCTTCCCCGACGGTTCCCACCGCAACACCATGCGCCTCAACTTCTCCTTCCTCGCCACCGAGCGCATGGAGGCCGGCGTTAAACTCCTTGCTTCGCTGCTATGAGTACCACCCTCTACCTCTATTCCGGCGCCGGCAACACTTTTGTTGTGCTGGACGGGCGAAGCGGCTTCCCAACCGACTCTGTTGATATTGTCGGACTTTGCGCCAAGTACAATACCGATGGTCTGATGATACTGCGCGAGGGAAACTATTACAGCTTCCCAGTTGCTGCACCCGATGGTCGGAGCAACACCCGTTCCGGAAACTCGGGCACCACCTACGACTTCGCGATGGAGTTCTTCAACCCCGACGCCTCCGGCGGCATGATGTGCGGCAACGGCGGACGCTGCATCGTCGCCTTCGCCGACTATCTCGGCCTGCGACCCGCCGACGGCAAGGTCTACCGCTTCGTCGCCGGCGACGGTGAGCACACCGGAGAGATTTTATCCGTCACCCCCGACTCTTCCGTCTGCCCCGACCCTTCCGTCTGCCCCGACCCTTCTAGCGTCCCTGGCACGGATGTCTCCTCAGACCCGACCGGCACCCCCGACACGACCGAGGGTCTCCCCACCCACCACATGCCCGCCGCAGACGGCGTCGTCAAGACCATACGAATCAAGATGATCGACGTGGAGGAGTTCCATCCAGCACTCGACGGCTGGTTCGTCGACACCGGCACCCGCCACTTCGTCAAGTTCGTCCCCGATGTCGAGAATCTCGATATCGAAGCCGAAGGCAAGCGCTACCGCTGGGACCCCGAGTTCTCCCCAATCGGCGCCAACGCCAATTTTGTGAAAGTCGACACGGCCAGCCAAGACACACCCAACTCGCCGCACCTCACCGTCAGGACTTTTGAGAAAGGCGTCGAGGGCGAAACCCTCGCTTGCGGCACCGGCATCACCGCCAGCGCCATCGCCGCCTGGCTCAGCGGAGTAGTCCCAACTTCTTCGCCTGAAACTGAGTCTACCTACGCGAGTAAATCCGCCGAGTCGGAAGGCAAAATCAGCTACGAAATCCGCGCCCGCGAAGACGACCTCCGTGTCGACTTCCGCCCGGTTCTCGCCCCTAACTCCCCTCACCACACGGTTTTGCGCTTCGAAGACGTCTACCTCACCGGCCCCGCCAAACTCTACTGCATCATCGGCTAGCCGGGCTCGTGTCCTACCCGACTCATTCTGGCCATGCCTGACGTTCCTGTCCTGCGTGACCTTCTCCGTCATGCCCGACCTTCTCCGTCATGCCTGACCTGTTCGGACTTCCTCGTCGTCATCGCCGGCCCCGCCCGGCGATCTTCTGACAAAAATATATGCTACTCTGCCCCCCTCACCGCTTCACCCCTGCGAAGCCTTCGCGTGTGGCACGCCCTCCGCACCCCACTCCCAGTTCCGCGCGAGTGGCGCGTGGGCCTTGCGCCCGGGCAAGGAATTCCGGTCGGCGGGAGCGGAGGTTTTTGGCAGTTACTCTGGTAGGCCGCTCGCTCACGCTTGCCCAGTCGATCTTGGCGAGCCTGTCGCACTCGTCAGGCCGGCGCGGTAACTGCCGAAAACCGACGAAACCACCGAGCCCCGCGGACACTCCCGCCCGTGACTTGCTTATCGCGTAGGAGTGATGGTAGCACTCCCGAACTCCGATGATTGTCGCGACGGAATGAGGGTAGCACCTTCGGATGCGCAGTGTTTCCGCAAAAGACCGGTGGTTGCACATCTGATGTCCTTTTCCGTTAGTAAATCGGCCATTTTACTGACCAAATCACCTTCGAATACTCATTCCGTCAGTAAATGGGGCATTTTACTAACCAAAT
>CAMNNY010000078.1 GCA_946546175.1 uncultured Bacteroidales bacterium | reverse complement strand
CTGTCGTCGATGATAGCAACCATCAAGAGAATAGCAAACGAAAATGTCTGAGAATAACAGCAACAATACAGTGCTCAGTGCGGAGGACGTGAAGGAGTTGGCGCCTCTGTATGATGCCGTTGTGCTTGCCCTGAAGCAAGTCTATGACCCGGAGATTCCGGTCAATATCTACGACCTGGGGCTCATCTACGAACTCCATATCGACAAGGAACATAAGGTTTCGATAGTGATGACCTTCACGGCCCCCAACTGCCCGATGGCAGACGAGGTGATAGCCGAAGTTAAGCACAATGTGGAACTCACCCCCGGAATCGCTTCGTGCGACATCCAGCTGGTGTTTGAGCCGGCCTGGGACCAGAGCCTGCTCTCCGACGAAGCAAAGCTCCAACTGGGGCTTGACGTAGATCTCGATGACTAGGCCCGTGTACCTTGCTCTCGGGTCCAATCTCGGCGACCGGGAGGAGAATATCCGCAGGGCAGTGGCCCTTCTGGACGAATTTTTCGGCCGGCCGTACACCAAAATTTCGTCACTGTACGAAAATCCGGCAGAGGGCTTCGACGGCCCCGCCTTCGTAAACGGCGCGGTCAGGTACGACCTCGACCATTCTCCCTTGGAGATACTCCGGATCTGCAAGAAAGTCGAACGGCAGGCAGGCCGCACGCGAGAGGGGATCGAACTCGACTCCGAAGGAGCGAGGGTGTACCATTCGAGGGTGATCGACATCGACCTGCTGCTCTGCGGAGACGAGAAGGTGGATACCCCCGAGCTGAAGGTGCCGCATCCGCGAATGAAAGAAAGAGAGTTCGTGATGCGTCCGCTCGCTGAAATATTCGACGGAAATTTGCTAAATTTGTAACCCTTCGAAATCAAAGAACAAAACACAATATGACTCAGGAAGAAGTTTTCAAAGTGCTCGTCGCACACTGCAAGGAGTACGGTTTCATTTTCCCTTCGAGCGAGATCTACGACGGTCTCGCAGCCGTCTACGACTACGGCCAGATGGGTTCCGAACTCAAGAACAACATCAAACAGTACTGGTGGAACGCCATGACCCGCCTCAACGAGAACATAGTCGGTATCGACTCGTGTATTTTCATGCACCCCAAGATCTGGGAGGCATCGGGCCACGTAAGCGCGTTCAACGACCCTCTTATCGACAATAAGGACTCCAAAAAGAGGTATCGTGCCGACGTCCTGATCGAGGACTATCTCGCCAAGATCGAGGAAAAGATAAACAAGGAGGTTGAGAAAGGCCGCCGCAAGTTCGGCGAGAGCTTCGATGAAGCCCAGTTCCGCGCAACCAACCCCAACGTGCTGCGTGAGCAGGCAAAGTACGACGAAGTCCACAATCGCTATGTGGCAGCCGAGAATGCCAACGACCTTGCTGAGTACAAGAACATCATCGTCGACTGCGGCATCGTGTGCCCTATCAGCGGTACCTGCAACTGGACAGACGTCCGCCAGTTCAACCTCATGTTCAAGACTTCGATGGGCAGCACCGCCGACGCCTCCAACACCATCTACCTGCGTCCGGAGACCGCCCAGGGCATCTTCGTCAACTACCTCAATGTCCAGAAGACCGGCCGAATGAAGATTCCTTTCGGTATCGCCCAGATCGGCAAGGCCTTCCGCAACGAGATCGTCGCCCGCCAGTTCATCTTCCGTATGAGGGAGTTCGAGCAGATGGAGATGCAGTTCTTCATCAAGCCAGGCACAGAGCTAGAGTGGTTCGAGAAGTGGAAGGAGCAGCGCATGAAATGGCATGTCAATCTCGGAATGGGCGCGGAGAACTACCGTTTCCACGACCACGAGAAGCTCGCCCACTATGCCAATGCCGCTACTGACATCGAGTTCAACTTCCCCTTCGGCTTCAAGGAGCTTGAGGGTATCCACAGCCGTACCGACTTCGACCTTGGCAACCACCAGAAGTTCTCCGGCAAGAAGATCGAGTACTACGATCCCGAAGAGAACAGGGCCTACACTCCTTACGTAGTAGAGACCTCCATCGGTGTCGACCGTATGGTTCTCGCAGTTCTGAGCCACTCCTACAAGGAGGAAGAGCTCGAGGGCGGAGAGAAGCGCGTGGTGCTCAGCATCCCCGCTCCGCTTGCTCCGGTCAAGGCTGCGGTGCTTCCGCTCGTCAAGAAAGACGGCCTTCCCGAGTTCGCCCAGAAGATCATGGACGACCTCAAGTTCGATTTCAACTGCCAGTACGAAGAGAAAGACTCCATCGGCAAGCGCTACCGCAGGCAGGATGCTATCGGAACCCCGTTCTGCATCACCGTGGACCACGATTCACTCAATGACAACTGCGTCACCGTGCGCGAGCGCGACACCATGGAGCAGAAGCGTATCCCCGTGGCGGAGCTTCGCGAGTTCATCCGCGAGAAAGTCGACCTCAACAACCTCCTTCGCAAACTCTAATGGCAGAGGTTAAGGAAACATTCGCTTCCCTTGGGAAGATAGAAGCCATCAGGCGGCTCTACGAAGGCTCAGGATTCAAGGCCTTCGACGAGCCCGTGGAGTTCCGTGCCGCAGCCCATTCGCTGATAGTCACGGCCTCCGAGACCTTCCTGGAGGGAGTAGACTTCAACCTCATCTATTTCCCCTATAAGCACCTCGGTTACAAGGCCGTGGTGGCGGTCTGCGCAGAGCTCTATGCGGCTCTCGCCCACCCCCGCACGCTTACCGTGCGCCTCGGGGTGTCGGCAAAGCTCGACTACGAGCAGATCTCCCAGCTCTGGCAGGGGGTGGTGGCTGCCGCCAAAGAGCACGGCATCAGGACAGTCTCTCTCGACCTTCAGCCTTCGCAGAACGGTCTTTCAGTGAGCGTGTCGGCGACGGGGGAGACCCTCGATATTACTGCCAAGAGGCGCCCCAAGGCGGCCAGCAAAGACCTTATCTGCGTTTCCGGTCCTCTGGGTGCGGCATATCTGGGCCTTCAGGTGCTCGAGCGCGAGAAAGTCCGCTTCGAGTCCGGCGCATCCAAATCCGATGCTCTCGAGAAGTACCGCATGCTGGTAGGGGCCTACCTCAAGCCCGAGCTCTCTTCAAAGGCCCTCTATGCGCTCGAAGAGACCGAAATCTACCCTTCGTTCGGCTACTGCGTACGCCATGGTCTTGCCGACGCCGTGATCCGCCTTACCCGCGACAGCGGCCTCGGAGCCAAGGTCTATGCCGACAAGATCCCCTTCGAGGGCAACACCTTCGCGCTAGGCGAAGAGCTCGACATCGACCCCGTGTCGGCCGCAATGAACGGAGGAGACGACTACCGGCTTCTTTTCACCGTTCCTATCCTCAAACTGGACCAGTTCCGCAAGGACTTCCAGACTTTCGACATCATCGGACACCTCGCCCAGCCTGAGGTCGGGGCTGTCCTCGTAACCCCGGACGGAGTAGAACTCCCCCTCAAAGCCCAAGGTTGGTAATACAATATGTCTTTCGTACACCTCCATCTCCACACTCAGTATTCGATTCTTGACGGTCTGACGAACATCAAGAAGCTTTTCGAGCGTGCACGTGAGCTGGGGATGCCCGCGGTCGCAATCACCGACCACGGCAACATGTACGGAGTCAAGGAGTTTTTCCGCTGGGCCGACGACAAGAGCAACAAAGACGCAGACGGCAACTACATCGTCAAGCCCATCATCGGCTGCGAGATCTACGTCACGCGCCACTACGACCACCATCTGAAGGACAACGACCACAGACGTTACTACCACCTGATCCTTCTCGCCAAGAACTACGCCGGCTACAAAAACCTCATGAAGATAGTGTCCACCGGACATATCGAGGGCATGTACTACCGGCCGCGCGTCAGCCACGAAATCGTGGAGAAATACCACGAAAACCTTATATGCAGCTCCGCCTGCCTCGCAGGAGAGATCTCCAAAGACATCATTGAGGGCAATCTGGACGCTGCGCGCGAGGCCATCGCCTGGCACAAAAGAGTTTTTGGCGACGACTACTACCTGGAGGTAATGCTGCACCACACACAGGTCCCCGGGCTCAGCCCCGAGGTCTACAAGGAGCAACTGATAGCCTCCAAAGCCATTTTTGAGCTCGCTGAGGAGACGGGCACCAAGGTCATCGCCACCAACGACGTCCACTTCCTCAGAAAGGAAGACGGCCCGGTCCACGACCGCCTCATCTGCCTTACCACCAACTTCGATATCGACGATCCCAAGCGCCTGCGCTACACGCAGGAGGAGTACCTCAAGACGGAGGAGGAGATGCGTGCGCTGTTCCCTGAGCACCCGGAGGCGATAGACAATACACTTGAGGTCGCAAGTAAAGTGGAGGTTTACAAAATCGACCGTCCGCCTATTCTTCCGAAGTTCAACATCGATCCCGAGTTCCTCGCTAACCGCGATTTCTGGCTCTCAAAATACGCCGACATCATCGAGAACGGCAAATACTCGATTGTCAAGGACAAGAAAACCGGCGAAATCATCAGCAAGGAGTATCGTGGCGACGATTTTTG
>CAMNNY010000077.1 GCA_946546175.1 uncultured Bacteroidales bacterium | reverse complement strand
AGGTGGTACCGTCCTTTGCAATGTACGAATAATTATCGGCATAAAGGGCTTGTTATTATTGGCGTATTCTGTTATAAAGTTAGTAACTTTTCGTACATTTGTCTACAGATAAACATAATTAACACGATATGATACTGATAGCAGATTCAGGCGCAACCAAGACCGATTGGGCATGCGTCAGCAGGGAAGGCGGTACTCAGATCCGCTTCCAGAGCCAGGGCTACAACCCCAACTACATCACAGGTCCTGAGATCGCGAAGGACATCCTCATCCACCTTCCCGACGGTTTCCCCCGCAGGGACATCACCGAGATTTATTTCTATGGTGCCGGTGTGACGGAGCTTCTGCGCGAGTCCATGACCAAAACCCTTCTCGAAGTCTTCCCGACCGCAAAGAAGGTCTTTGTCGTGATGGACACTCTCGGCTCATGCCGCGCGCTTCTTCTCAATAAGCCGGGCTTCGCAGCCATCATCGGAACGGGTATGAACACCTGCTTCTACGACGGCGAGAACGAAGGCCTCAATATCGAGTCGGGCGGCTTCATCCTCGGCGACGAGGGCAGCGGAGCCAACCTCGGCAAGAGGCTTATCCTCGACTACCTGCGCCACTCAATGCCTGACAACGTCTACGAAGAGACCAAGAAGGCGATCGGCATGACCAACGACGAGATCATCGCCGCCATCTACCAGAAGCCCTTTCCCAACCGCTTCTGCGCCCAGTTCGCAAAGTTCATCCAGGACCACTACGACTTCGATCCGTACTTTACCAACCTCACGACCGAAGCATTCCGCGACCTTTTCCGCAATGTTGTCAGCAAATATCCTGACTATCAGAAGTATACCTTCAACGCAGTCGGATCGGTAGCTTTCCACCACCGCAAGCTTCTGGAGCCCGTGGTCGAAGAGTTCGGCATGAAGGTCGGCCGCATCCTCAAGGCCCCCATGGACGGCCTTGTGGAGTACCACACTGAGGTCGCTGTTTAATGCAGCCGTTCGAGATCTCATACTATGTGCTGCTTATAGCTCTTTTCCTGCTTGGTCTGGTGTTTTTCTTCATCCCGGTAAGGCAGGATGAGCGGCTGAGGCACTACCGGATCTCGCTGCGTCTCATAGCCCTTTCTTACATAGCGCTGGGGGTATACTGCATCTTCAAATGGAGGTATCCCCAGCAGCTTTTTTCCATCCCTTTTCTCGTGATGGCGAACCTCCAGGCCATCTTGCTGGGAGTGTCCCATGTCAATCTGGTCGCACCCGCACGGGTAGGCCGGCGCTTCGTGCTCACGGCGGTCGCACCCCCGCTCGCCTGGACCATCGTCTATGGAATCGTCCGGCTGTTCTGCCCGCATGTCGAGCTGCTCTCTTATGGGATGCTGGCTCAGCGGTGGTACGCCCCCGAGGTGCTGGTGCGCATCCTGTGGCTGCTCTCCTACGTGGTGCAGGTCGTCTGGTTCGCGCTCGTCTTCTTCCGCGATGCCCGTCAGCTTAAGGCGCCGGTGCCCAAGGCGAGCTTCATCCTTGCGCTGTCGGTGGCGGCTGTGACCATCGGCATCACCACCTGCCTCTCGCCGGAAGGTGCGGTGGTGCTCAATTACCTTATACTTATACTGTATGTGGCGATGGGCATACTCTATGTGCAGTATCCGGCTACTTTCTTCAAGATATCGTCGCTGCTTTTCGACGGGGATGCGCAGGCGCGCTCGTGGCAGGCTATACGCGCGAAGATAGTTTCAGACGGATTGTACCTGCGGGAGGGCGTGACTGAAGACGATATCGCCCGCGAGCTCGGAGTGAGCCGCAACCGTCTTTCCGCCCTGGTCAACGCCGGTGAGGGCGTCAATTTCAGCACATTTATCGGGAAGCTCCGGGTCGAGAAAGCGGTGGAGCTGATGCGCACCGATTCGCGGATGCCGCTCTCCGAGATTTCGGCCTCGGCGGGTTTCGGCGACGCGTCCAATTTCAGCAGGCAGTTCAAGCGCCTGACCGGTGAATCGCCGGCAGAATTCCGTAAAAAACTCTGAACTTGTCAATTTGCACTTCTGATTTGTGCAAATTGATAAGATTTCCAGGCGGCTTCGGGGTTAAATTTGGGCTGGACCAAAAACTCCGGAGTTATGAAAAAGTATCTCTCTCTTTTGCTTGTATTCGCTCTTGCCGGGGCGGCAGTGTCTTGTGAGGACACGCCTCTCGACGAAATCGACGATGAAACCCCTCAGGGCAATACCCCAGGGACGAATCCCGGAAACGGCGGCGGATCTTCGAGCGTTGCCGTCCCCGACTGCTTCGTTTACTTCAAGGGCGCGAAGTTTATCTTCACGAGAACCCTCGATACGGGTAAGTCAATAAAGATTACCTGGGATGTGACCGACTACAACAGCTCCACCCAGACGGCGACGATCTCCTCCAAGGTGGGCGACGACAATCCGGGATCCTTCCAGATCAGGAAGAGTTCCAAGGGCATAGAGTTCAACCAGGGAGGCAGCTGGAAGGCTACCACCGACGGAGACGCGGGGATCAATTTCCTTCTGGGCTCCAAACTCAACTCTATCCCAAGCGGTATCTATGGCAGTGTGCCCAATAAGACCAAACTGGTGACAGTCTCTACCCCGGGAGGCAAGAGTTCGCAGGGCTTCTCGATAAGTTCGTCGTACCAGCCCACTACCGGCTATCACGATTCGTTTATGTTCGACTATTCGAGCGGCGAGACGTGGTGCACCGAGTGCGGCATAGTGAGTGCGGGCTACCAGTATCGCAACGGCAAGGAGTATCCGATCTTCGTCTCCACCTACGAGACCAAGCTCGTGGCCTACGACATCCCGATGCCCGACGGAAGCCGCCGCACCTATATGCCTGCGGGAGCCACTGTCTACGATGTTGCCGACACCTACATCTCTTACAGTCAGCATCCCGCCAAAACCCAGCGTTATGCCTCGATGTTCTTCTACTGGAACGACACCAAGAACTCCAACGTGATGCGTTATGTCCCTTGCGCGTTGTGGTACGACGGCGGGTGGAAATACGCACAGATTACTGAGGATATGAACGTAAGGTGGAGTTTCTACTCCTGGTTCATTGGCAAGGCTTCTTCGGGATCTCCGATCGGTGGCCCTAAGGATGGCGTGAGTTTCGGCTGCTCCGGTCTTTATCTTTCGGAAGACGGATCCCAGTCATACACTCCTTTCGGGACTGCTTCGTCGCCTAATTACGGCTATTTCGTCCTGTTCGTACTTGCGGAAAACAGCATAGCGATGGGAGAGCCGGATCTGGACAGGACTGAATTCGCTTTGATCGAGATCCCCGACCCGTCGACATCGTACGCGGCTATGACCTATAGCGACAGGGTGCAGTTGAATGACGACGGCACGGTCGATTACTACACGAAGACCAAGGGCGGCCATCCGGTTCGTCCTTCCGTCCCCGACCCTTCGATGATTTCCGGACTCGTTTACAGACTGTCACGATGAAAAAAATATTGTTGCTCGTGGCGCTGCTGCTGCCTTTGGCGGTGCTTGCCCAGACCCCACCTCCTTTGCGGGGCCCTATTTCCGCTCGCGAACTCGAGCCTTTCGTCTACGATCTATGGAACGGCACCGGCGACGGGGCGGGTGCAGCGCGTCGGATGCTGGACGATTTCGACTCCAGGGCTTCTGTGCGCGGCGGACTGCTTAAGCGAGATTTGCAGGGCCAGTCGGTCTACTGGGAGCAATACTCCATCTCTTCTTCGCTGATGGCCCGCAGACCCGATAGCACGGAGGTCCAGGACAACCATTTCGAGGGCGAAAGCCGCCATACCGGCCATACATACAAGACTCGGGAATGGACTGATTCGAAACACTTCACCGAATCCACCGATTTCGGCGACGAGGGATTCTTCTGCATCTACGGGTGCACGGTAAGCGATGAGGCCGGCCATCGCACGAAAACGGATACGACCGAAATCGTCAAGCTGGGTGCGGCCGACCTGCAGATAGCGTACACCCCGCTCAAGGTCCACCTGAAGAGCGCCGAAATCGTCATGCCAGTGCGCGAGGGCAGTTCCGGCACCATGGAAATCCTGCTCACAGACCTTCGGAACCGCTGGGGTATCGACGGCTACACCCTCAAGGTCACTTCGATGAACACCGATGTGTTCACGGTGGACAATCCCGAAGTCACTACGGGCTCCGACGGAAAGGCGACTGTCAGATTGAGGGGCGTGAAGAAGGGGGAGGGGCGTATCCGCCTGTATCTCTATCTCGCCCAGCCGAAAAACAACAGCTATGTCGAAGTGGAAGAATACTACGATGTCGAGGTGCTGGGCCCTGAGCGTTGGGAGTACTCCATCCATGTCCATGACGCAATCACCGAGCCGTCCCACGATTATACTCTGACGGGAACTTTCGCCGTAGTCGAAGTGCCCTTCGAAAGCAAAGTCCGTTATCATCTCGCAGAGGTCTCGCAGGTGAGCAAGAGCGACGGCGGCACTTTCGAGACTGTCGGCGAATTCTGCGACACCCTCGACCGTGCCGGCGGAGTCGGCCTCATGTTCGACCCGCAGGGAGTTGCAGAAAGAGCTACCCGGAAGGCATCCGAGCTGTCGGGCGAGTTGGGCCAGTTCCTTGGCGACCTTTTGCAGTCGATGGCGGCCGAACAGGTCGTTGGAGAAGAGGTGGACAGCCATTATCCGCTCACTATGGTCCTGTTCTTTCTGGAAGAAGGATCGTGGACGTTCAAGTTCACGATGCAAGACCTGGAAAGGTTCGGATCGGATGCCGAAGCGACTTCGGAAGCAGACCGGCAGCAGGCGATAAGGCGGAAGCAGATGGCCTATGTGAGGGAGCATCATGTGCTGCCCATACCGGATCTGCAGCAGCACCTTGCCATAAACCTTAAGAACTGGTATCTGACCTTCGAGAAGAACGGCGAGGGTGGCTTCGGGCCTCTTACCGGCAGCTTTACCCTCAGGCGGGTAGAAGACGAATAGCCTCCTACTTTCTCACCAGCATTACGGCGTCGGCGACGGTCCAGCCCTCGCCTTCGGTCGGGATGAACGTGGCTGAGAATGTCTCGCCCTTTTTCAGCCTGACTTGGCACAGAGGGTGCCAGGCGCTGGTCGTCTGGCCGGCTATGCGTACCTGCGAAGCGTCGAAGCGGAAGGTCTGCCCGGTGCTGAGCGCTATCTCAGTGGTCGGGTTGATGTTCCATTGCGGCTGATGCTGGTAGCTGTAGACCATGTAGGTGCCCGAGGCTTTTACGGTGGTGCTGAACACAGCCGGAGCAGTCCCTTCTTTGGCGAAAAGGCACGACCTGCCGTAAGAGCCGTAGAGTCCCCATCGGTTCCACCCTGTATCTTCGCCCAGCTGAGGGTCGTCGATGACGATGTCAGGCTGCGTGCCGTCCTGGAAGGGGTCGGTCTCCAGCACTTTATTGATGTCGCGCCAGTCTACGTCCTGCACTCGCTCCAGGTGGTGCTTATGGGCTATCGCTGCCGCGAGCCCCGCTGCCTGCCCCATGCACATGAAGACCGGCTCCATTCGGATCGACCCGTAGGCGATGTGGGAGGCGGAGCAGCATACCGGCACGAGAAGGTTTGTGCACTGCTCCCGCTTCGGGGTGATGCTGCGGTACGATATCGGGTAGGGGAGTCCGCCGTCGACCTCCACGTTTCCTTCGTTCTTAACCATCCAGCGGCCGTTTTTGCGGATGGCGAGGCGCTGGCAGTTGTGGGAGTCCATCGTGTAGGCGGCCATCGCGATTCCGTCTTCGGGGGCGCGGCGGTTTTCGCAGTCGTCTTGTGTGGCCACATACTCGCCGACCATCCTTCGGCACTCGCGCACATAGAGCTGCGGGCTCCAGTGGCCGGTCTCGGTGTATTCATCTTTCGGGAGGCCCCAGCGGGAGATTTCTGCCCTGAGTGCTTCGGGCACGCGAGGGTCGTTCGCCATGAACCAGAGCAGACCGAGCGTGTAGTCTTTGTGGGCGCGGATGATCGCCTGGCGCTCTTCCCAGCTCGCCTCAGGGTAGGCGTGGTTCATGCCTATCATGTCGGTGGAGAAGCCGCCGCGGTTGTTGACGTCGGTCTTGCGGCCTGGCATCCTGCTCCAGATGAAGTAGTCGTTGAGGCCGGTCTTGTCGGGCTGGGCGGCGATCAGGCGCGCGAGCAGTTCGTAGCGGGCGGGGTCGTAGCCCTCGGGCCTCTCGATGGGGATGCGGTTTTCCAGGCTGTCTGTCAGGCAGATACGGTAGTTGTACGCCTGGACCATGCTGTCGGCCGAGCCCTTTTCGGCCAGCTCGCCGTCGCTGATCCCCCAGAGCAGACCGCTTTCCGGCCGGCCCGGCTCCACGAACGGGTCGATCCCGTCGGGGAACTGATGCCGCTCGAGCATCTGCACGCCGTTCCAGGTCTCGCCGTACTCGCCGTTCGCCTCCCGTCCCACGCGGTACTCCACCCCCGCCGCGGCCATCAGGTCGCCTTCGTACGAGCAGTCGATCATCCACGGCGCCGAAATGGTCAGCGTGTCAGCACTGCCGACGCGGGTGCCGGGGGTGCCTTGGTTGTCGGGGTGGATGCTGCCGGTGCCCTCTGTGCTGCCGGGAGTGCCGCTCTCCGACCGGGCTACCTTGATTGAGACGATTGTCGTCCCTTCCTTTTGCGCCTGTACTATGTGGTACCCTTTCAGAGTCTTGATTCGCGGATGTCTCAGATAGTCTTCAAGGACTTCCTTTGCGGCCGACGGCTCGAAAATCCAGTTCTCGAGATTGCCATAGTGGGCGCCGAGCCTGCGGTAGAACTGCAGCGCAAGCCCCTTTACCACCTGCTTGTTGCCGATGTCGGTCTGTCCGAGGCCGCCCGCCGTGAGGCCGCCGATGCGCGGCGAAGGCTCGACGACGAGCACGTCGAGGCCTTCCTGCGCCGCGCTGTACGCGGCCATCACCCCCGCGGCCGTCCCTCCGTAGACTATCAGATTACATTTCGGCCCGCGGCTACTCCGCCACTGCCTCTCCGTCAGGCTCTGCTTCCAGGCCCGTTCTTGCCTCCCGGCCCGGTCGCACCTCTCCGTCAGGCCTTGCCTTTCCTCCCGGCTCTGCTTCGGTGCGCACCCCGGCACCGCGAGGAGCGCGCAGGCCAGCAATATTGCGAATGAATTTTTCATGTCTTTTTTCGTGTGACAGGTGCCCTGTAGCACATTTTTTGTACAAAGAAAGAAAAAAATACCTACCTTTATACTGAAAACCTCTAAAACCTTTTTATTATGACCCAGCCAAAGAAAGCAAAAGGATATGTGGTAGAATTATTTCTCGCACATCAGAACAAACTCGATTCCCATTTGTACAGTACTTACGAAGAGGCTTTGCAGGTCCTGGGGTCGGACCCTGAAGCAGGCAAGATCTATGAGGTTCACAGCAAACATAGCAATGGACCTGACGTAGACGGTTACACCTATATGTGGGCGGACGGCCATATCTCATCACGTTTCTTCAAGGAGGAGATGGATGCCGACGAAGCCCGCACCAAATACCTTTTCGAGCACCCTTCCCACAAAGATCCGGGCAAGGTCGTTGCTCTTAAGGCCGTCACAGAATAACCCTCGCCCCGCTCCTCCCGAGCGGGGTTTTTCTTTCCCTCCCATTCTTCTTTCTCCCTTCCGGTCTCCACCCCCGCATCTTCCTGGCTATTCCGTCAGTAAAACCGCCATTTTACTGACGGAATTCCCTTCCCCGGGCAGTTTGGTCAGTAAATCGGCCATTTTACTGACGGAATTCCCTTCGCCGGGCCGTTTGGTCAGTAAATCGGCCATTTTACTGACGGAATTTCCTTCCCTGTCTTTAACTGAAAAAGGTTGACTCACAAACAAGAGTTAACAATGTTCGTTTACCACACAAAAAGAAGAGATCAGTATTATGACAAAG
>CAMNNY010000076.1 GCA_946546175.1 uncultured Bacteroidales bacterium | reverse complement strand
GCTCGACTATCACGATGCCTTCTATTTCTGTAGGGATGATGTTCATTTGATGCGTGAGATACACTGGACTAAGGAGTCTCTCCAGTAGGGTATTTCGACCCCGAAGGTTTTCTTTGCCAGCGACTTGTCCAGTACGCTGTACTGGGGCCGGCGGGCTTTGCTGCGGTACTCCGAACTGAGGCATGGCCGGATCTTGCAGGAGTAGCCGCATATTTCTTTGATCGCCATCGCGAAGTCGTACCAGCTGACCGCACCCTCGTCGGAGTAGTGGTAGAGGCCCGTCTTCCCGAGTTGGCGGGTAGCTATAATATGCATTATGAAGGCGGCGAGGTCGCCGGCGCAGGTGGGGGAACCGACCTGGTCGCACACGACGCTGAGGTCTTCGCGCTCAGACATCAGCGACCTCATGGTCGTGAGAAAGTTGCGCCCGGAAGGGGAGTAAAGCCAGGCGGTACGTATGATGATGCTCTTGCAGCCCGACTTCTGGATGGCTTTTTCTCCGGCGAGTTTGGTGCTTCCGTAGACGCTGCGAGGGGCCGGAGCGACAGTCTCTTTGATGGGAGTGTTACCGTCGCCCGGAAAAACATAGTCCGTGGAGATATGGATAAGGGTGGCTCCGGTTTGGGCGGCGATCTGCGCGAGAATCTCGGGAGCGTCGCGGTTGATCTCTGCGGCGAACTCGACGTCGTCTTCGGCCTTGTCTACGTTGGTGTAGGCGGCGCAGTTGACGATGAGGTCGATGTCCTCGTTGCGGACGATGATTTCGGCAGCCTCGCGGTTGGTGATGTCGAGGTGGATGGTCTCTGCTCCGGGCATCTCTCCGATGTCGGTAAAGACGAACCGGTCGGCGCTGTCCGCCGCGAGATGGCGGAGTTCGCATCCGAGATTGCCGTTGGATCCTGTTACGAGCACGTTCATAATTGTACAAAAATAGTTATTTTTGCGGATAATGGAGCAGAGGCAGACCATATATCTCTATACCGACGGGGCCGCCAGCGGCAATCCCGGGCCGGGCGGATACGGTGTCGTCCTTAAGTGCGGCGATGCCCGCAAGGAACTCAGCGGCGGTTTCAGGCTCACTACCAACAACCGTATGGAACTGCTCGCCGTGATTAGGGGCCTTGAGGCCATCAGGTGGGAATCCGCCACCGTCGAGGTCTACAGCGATTCCACCTACGTAGTCAAGGCGATTACCGAAGGCTGGCTCGAAGGCTGGGTTGCCAAGGGCTGGAAGAAGGTCAAGAACCCCGACCTCTGGCAGGCTTTCCTCCCGCTCTATCGCCGGCACCGCGTCAGTTTCCACTGGATCAAGGGCCATGCAGGCCATCCCGAGAACGAGCGCTGCGACAGGCTGGCCGTGGCGGCCTACGGTGAACCGGGTCTGCCGGCCGACGAAGGCTACGAATCTTCAAAAGACACATTATTCCAAAGCGTATGAAAGAGAACAATAAAATCATTGTGGGTATCACACAAGGCGACTCCAACGGCATCGGCTACGAAGTGATCATCAAGGCCCTGAGCGACGAGCGCATCCTCGCACAGTTCACTCCCGTGGTCTACGGATCCCCGAAGCTGTTCGGATTCTATCTGAAGACAATACCTGAGATCGAGAACCTCCCGCTTAACAATATAAGTGATGCAAAACATGCTCAGCCGGGCAAGATCAATATCCTGAACTGCCTCCCCGACAACACCTATGCTGAGCCGGGCAGCCCCGGTCCGGAAGCTGCCAATTCAGCCATCAAGGCGCTCGATGCCGCGGTACGCGATATCAAGGCCGGCCTCATCGATGTGCTCGTAACCGGCCCCATCAACAAGAAATCGGTCTCGACCCAGGGCTTCCAGTTCCCCGGCCACACCGAGTACCTCATGAATGCCTTCGGAGTGAAGGACGTGACGATGCTGATGGTCAGTGACCGTATCAAGCTCGGCGTGGTAACCGGCCATATTCCCCTCAAGGATGTGTCTTCGGCAATCACAGAAGAGAAGATACTCAGCAAACTCCGCCTGATGAAAGACTCTCTTATCAGGGATTTCGGCTACGACAACCCCACGATCGGAGTGCTCAGCCTCAATCCGCACAGCGGCGACGGCGGCCTTCTCGGCACCGAAGAGCAGGATGTGATTATCCCTGCCCTTCGCAAGGCAGTCGCAGAAGGTATCCAGGCATTCGGCCCGTTCTCTCCCGACGGTTATTTCGGGCTTGGCAAGTACCAGCAGTTCGACGCGACACTCGCGATGTACCACGACCAGGGCCTCTCGCCCTTCAAGACCATCGCTTTCTCCGACGGCGTAAACTACACGGCCGGTCTGCCGGTAGTTCGCACCTCGCCCGACCATGGAACGGCCTACGATATGGCCGGCCGCGACATGGCGGATCCGTTCTCGATGCGCTCGGCTATCTTCACGGCAATCGACATCTTCCGCCGCAGGGAAGCCCACGCACGGCTGATCGAAGGCAAGATGCCCGAAAGGGCTCCGCTGGAGGATGAAAAGCCTCTACGCCCCGGCCGGCCGCAGATCGCGTAGGCCGCCTATAATGCGTTTAAGACCCTCCTCGAGGGTAGTTCTCGGGCAGGCTATGTTGATTCTGACATAGCCTGCCTGACCGTACATGGTGCCGGGATTGATCCAGACCTTGCAGCGCTCGCGCAGAATCTTGCAGAGTTCTTCGTCGTCCATGCCTTCGGGAAGCCGGACCCAGGCGAGGTAGGTGGCTTCGAGAGGGGAGACGGTGCAGTCGGGCAGATTGGCCCCGAAGCATGAGCGAAGCAGTTCGTAGTTCTCCCAGACATATTCTCGCATGCAGTCTACCCACTCCTCTCCTTCGGGGGAATAGGCGGCTTCGAGCGCGGCCGGGCCGAACTGGTTGAGGTCGCAATGCTCCCAGACATTGATTACGCGGTCGATTGCGGCGCGCCAGTCTTCGCGGGGGCAGATAAGGGCGGAGATGGCGAGCCCGGCGATATTCCACGACTTGGTAGGGGAGACCATGCTGATTACATCGGGCATCACGGTCGCCATCGGAGTGTAAAGCGTGCCGGGGCGGGTAATCTCGTTGTGGATCTCGTCGCTGACGATAGCCAGCCCGTAGCGGCGGGCAATCTCGGCCGTGCGGGCGAGTTCTTCGCGGCTCCAAAGGCGCCCGGTAGGGTTGTGGGGGTTGCACATAAGCAGCACTTTCGCATCTGCCGCCTTCTTTTCGAAGTCTTCCCAGTCGATCATCGCGCGGCCTTCGGAATCATACAGAAGCTGGGTCGTGAGGGTCTTGCAGCCTACGTTACGGATGCTGGAGAAGAAACAGTTGTAGGCGGGATTCATAATGAGTACGCCGTCGCCCGGCTCGGTGAGGGCCTTGATAACTATCGAAGAACCGGCCACAAGCCCGTCTACAGGGATTATAGCTTCACGCGCGATCTCCCAGCCGTGGCGGTGGGAGAACCACCCTCGGATGGCGTCCTTGAAGCGGTCGCCGATAAGGGTGTAGCCGAATACTCCCTGCCCGAGTTTTGTCTCAAGCGCCTTTTGGATGCAGGGGGCCGCCTTGAAGTCCATGTCTGCTACCCAGAGGGGAATTTCGCCCTCGGATGCGAGGTCCCATTTGACCGAATCAGTGTTTCTGCGTTCGACCGGAGTGTCGAACCATAGTCTTTGTGAAGGTGTCATCAGATCAGTGCTTTGTTCATCCATTTGTCGCCGCGTACCCTTATGAGGAAGAGGATGCCGCGGACATTGAGTTCGACCATCATCGCTATCCAGTAGCCTATGAGGCCGAAATGTGGTATGAGTATGAGTGCGAGGCCGATGCGGATCAGCCACATGCTTCCGAAATTGAGCGCCGAAGGAATGAGGGTGTCGCCAGCTCCCACGCAGGCTCCGTAGGCAACGATGCTCAGCCCGTAGAAGGTCTCGGCGAAGGCTTCGATGCGCAGACACTTGGCCCCGAGGGCGATGACCTCCGGATCCGGAGTGAGGATACCCATGAGCTGGGGTGCGAACGCATACATCAGCGCCGCCAGGATGGTCATCAGCCCGGCTCCGCAGGCGCAGCAGAGCATGGCGAACTGCCGGGCAAGATCCTTGCGCTTGGCCCCGATGCTTTGACCCACAAGAGTCGATGCGGAGTCTTCGAGACCGTAGCCGGGCATGTAGCAGAAACTTTCGGCGATGACGGCGAAAGAGTTAGCTGCGATGGCAATCGTGCCCAGCGGGGCGACTATCAGCGTACACATTACGTATGCGCCCCTGGAGATGATATTCTGAAGGAAAAGCGGTCCGCTGATTTTCCATGCGGAGCGGAGGCTGCCCTTTTCGGGCATCCATCTTCCTTTCTCGCCCACAATCCTGAGCTCGGGCGAGCGGACCGTCAGGAAGTAGAGCATCAGGATGGCGGTTGTGGCGGTTGCAAGGCCGGTGCCGAGCGCGGCGCCCTTCACTCCCATTCCGAGCACATATATAAATAGATAGTTGTAGCCCACGTCCAGGATACAGGTGATTATATTGAGTATGCCCGGGGTTCGGGTGTTGCCGCTGGAGGTGAGCATCGCGCTCGCCGTCCACCAGATGGCCTCGATCGGCAGGAATGCTGCGAAAATCAGAAAATATGCGCTGGCATCTCCGAGGACGGATTCCGTGCCTCCGAGGATGCGGGGCAGCGGACCGCTGATTGCGATGCCGATAATGGCGATAATGATGGCGAACGCAAACACTGATGTGAAGCCCTGGCGCATCACGTTGCGCGCATCTTTGAAGCGGCTGGCGCCGATCAGTTGCGCTACCTGCACGGTGAATCCGCTCGTGGCGGCCATGCAGAAGCCCGCAAAAAGCCAGGTGGAGGTGGAAACGAGCCCGACTGCAGCGGCCTGGTCGGAACCGAGGCGCCCCACCATGCCGGCGTCGATATAGGACATCAGCACCTGCGAAAGCTGGGCGAAAATCGAGGGCAGAGCAAGCACCAGCGTGAGTTTCAGCCTCTCGCGCAGACTCATCGGAGCACCGCTCCTGATTTTCCCTAATAGAATACTTTTGGACGCTGTCATTTCGAGCGTTGCAAATATCGTAAAATTTATGCTATTTTTGCAGCGACAAAACTTATGTTGAACCAAAACCTTTTTTATGGTACTTGGAAATGAGAAAACCATTCGTTATCGCAGCAATGTTGCTGTGCTCCTCTCTTGCGATCGCACAAGAGGCTGACGAACTCGGTGGCAGTGGCGCCGAGTTATCCGTAATTGCCAGGGCAGAATACCTTCACGGTGACCCACTCGGCAACACATCTCTCTATACCCTCCTCGAGGGTAACATCTCTGACAACCTTTCCTACAGCGTCTGTAACCATTGGCTCTCCTCGGCCCCCGGCGACCTCTATGCCGCCACATTCCACTCCGACGAGACCAACTGGCTGGACTGGGCGACCCTTACCTATTCGCTCGAGTCTTTCGAGTTTTCGGTCGGTAAGGACTGCATGCCTTGGGGAACCTATGAAATGGACGAAAACGACTGGGACGTTCACTATCCCTTCGCCTCGTCCATCTGGAACAACCTCTCCAACTACCAGTGGGGGGCGATGGCATCGTGGATCCCGCGTGAGGAGATCACTTTCGGATTCCGCTTCAGTTCCTCTCCCTACAGTGTAAAGCCGTTTGAGGACGCACTTTTCACATACTCGGTGCTCGGCAAGTACGACAATCCCGACGCATTCGGGCTGATGCTTGCCTACAATCTGGTAGGTACGGCTCCCGGCTCTTACGAAGGCGTATTCTCCGCCGGAGCCAAGGCTTATCTCGGCAATGCTACCGTCACAGCCGACTTCAACAACAGGGTTGGCGACTACAATGCCATCTTCCTCAAGGGATTCACAAGTGCCCTCCATGTAGCATACGCCTTCAGCGATGCCTTCGAACTGGTCGGCCATGCCGCCTACGAGAGGAT
>CAMNNY010000075.1 GCA_946546175.1 uncultured Bacteroidales bacterium | reverse complement strand
CGGCGGCGAGAAGGTCTGGGGCGACAAGACCGTCAGCGACGAGGGCCTGCCGCTCTACACATTCTGGGGCTACGAGTACGAAGGCATCTACCGCACCAACCAGGAAGCCATCGACCACCTTTGGGGCACCGAGCTCGACTCGTGGGGACTCCCAGGCGGAGTCGCTGCCGGAGACGCGAAGTTCAAGGACCAGAATGGCGACGGCATCATCAACGACCTCGACCGCACCGACCTCGGCAATCCGTTCCCCTGGCTCACCTACGGTCTCAACACCGGCCTCGGCTGGAGGAACTGGGACCTCAACCTCTTCTTCCAGGGTGTCTACGGCAACGAAATCTACAACGCCCTGCGTATCCGCACCGAGGGCAATGGCAACACCGCAACCCTCAGCCGCGTGATGAAAGACGTCTGGACATCAACCAACACCGAAGGTTCGATCCCCAACCCCAAGGGCAGCGCCAGGAACCAGTACGACAGCAACCGCTTCATCGAGAGCGGCGCCTACCTGCGCCTCAAGAACCTTCAGATCGGCTATACCCTGCCCGCCTCGCTCACAGAGAAGGCCGGCATCAGCCGCTGCCGCTTCTACCTCCAGGGCAGCAACCTCCTCACCCTCACCCGCTACACCGGCTACGATCCCGAAGTCGGAGGCGGTGTCGACTACGGCAACTACCCTCAGGCCCGCACAGTTATGGTCGGTGTCAACATGAACTTCTAAACCGTGGCAGCAATGAAAAAGACTATCATACTCATACTTTCGGTTCTCGCCCTCTCAGCCTGCAACGACTGGCTCCAGGAGCGCAGCCCCATGACCAATACTGCATCGGACTACTTCACCGGCTATCAGACGGCGGAAGAAGTGGTGATCGCAGCATACGTACCTGCGATGTGGGAGTATCAAAGCACCTATTTCAGCGAGTTCTTCTTCGGTGATGTCCTCTCCGACGACGCCCTCAAGGGCGGACAGAACACCTCCGACATGTCCGACGTGTTCTACCTCGAGAACTTCAAGGCCACCGACAACCTCTCCATCCTGCTCGACTACTACCGCGCCCAGTACCAGGGCATCTCGAGGGCCAACCTCGCAATCGAGCAGATCGAAGCCCTTGAGACCGACGATGAAGACCTCACCCCCGAACTCAAGAATAACCTGCTTGGCGAAGCGCACTTCCTCCGTGCCTTCTACTACTTCCGCCTTGTGAGGCTGTTCGGCGCCGTGCCCATCGTCACGTCCCCGATCTATTCTTCCGACAAGTGGAGAGTTCCCCGCGCCGAGAGCGCCCAGAAGGTCTACGACGACGTGATCAATCCCGACCTCAAGTTCGCCGCGGCCAACCTCCCCAAGAAGAGCGAGTACACATCCGACAACATGGGACGCGCAACCCAGGGTGCAGCCCAGGCCATGCTCCTGAAGGTCTACCTCTACCAGAAGAACTACTCCGAAGCCGCAAGCTGGGGACAGAAGTTCATGACCGACCAGGCCGGCGAGTACAGCCTCTGCACCAACTACGCCGACAACTTCACCCTCGCGGGCGAAAACGGCCCGGAGAGCATCTTCGAGATCCAGTACATGCTCGACCCTACCTCCGACTACGGCGAGGGCGACGGCTTCACCCGCGGCTCGTTCACGACCATCCTTACCAGGGCCCGCTCGGGCCTTTCGGGCACAGTCACCGGCTGGGGATTCAACCGCCCTACCCACGACCTCTACAACGAGTATGAGACCGGCGACCCGAGGCGCGATGCCACCATCATTTCCCCTCTCGCGGGCGAAATCAAGAACCCCGCGGAAGACGTTTATCTCGGCGACGAGCTTATCGGAATCAAGAGGACGCTCTACGATCCCGCAACCCGCTCCTACGAGAAGCTCGACCACGACTCCCGCAGCCCCATCAACCTCATCGTCATCAGGCTTGCCGACGTCTACCTCATGTATGCCGAAGCGCTCAAGGGCAACGGTGACGAACCTACCGCATGGGACTATATAGATGACGTGCGCGCACGCGTAGGACTCGCTCCCGCCGACCATTCCCAGGGCTTCGACAAGGCACTGCGTCACGAGCGCCGCGTGGAGCTCGCAATGGAAGGCCACCGCTGGTTCGACCTCTGCCGCTGGGGCATTGCCAAGGAGACGATGAATGCCTACCGCGCCGGCGAGTCCGACGAGGTAAAGGCAGTGATGTCCGAATTCCGTGACGGATTCGAACTCCTTCCTATACCTTACGAGGAAGTACGCCTCGGAGGCCTCGAGCAGAATCCCGCATACAAATAGAACAACACATATTATCAACCTTTAACACATTACACACAATGAAAAAGTTTTTTGCAGCCCTCTTCGTAGTGGCAAGCATCGCAGCAGTTTCATGCAACAAGGATGACAAGGGTGGCAGCACCAAGGAACCTGGCGGTATCGACACCAGCCTCCCTGCAGCTCTCCAGCACAGCGCCTTCATTCCCGTCGTCCTCGACGGCACAAGCTTCGAGTCCATCAAGGACAAGGTCGTAGTTGACCTTCGCGTAGACGACAAGACCAACTACCTCTGGGTCTGGGAAGGCACCTACACTGGCGGCGCAGGCGAAGGCCTCAACTTCTTCGGCAACACCGAGGGTTACGTCGACCTTCTTGTAGGTACGGGCGGCTGGAGCGGAGCAGGTTTCTGCGTCTACACCTCATACCCTGTTGAAAAACCGGAGTTTGTCGCAGAAGTCAATCCTTTCGAGAAGATCAACGGCAGCATCGGCGCTGATCCTTCCAACTGGGTATTCCACCTCGCTTACAAGGGTGAGGCACGTGTAGCCCATATCATCGGTGTCGGCTTTGGCGGCAAGGAGTACAAGTTCGCTATCGGCGAGGGTTCTCTTGCAGATGCTGGCATCACTTACAACGCAATAGCTCCCGTTAGCGGTGAGTTCGAGGCAGGTGAATGGATGGAATATGAGATCCCCGCAACAGAGTTCGGGTTCGATTTCACCTCCAAGGGCTCTGCCAATGGAACCAACGTCGTCTTCCTCCTCAGCGGCGGCGTTACCGGTACCGAGATCAAGCTCGACGCTGTTTACTACTACAAGAAGTAATTCAACATGGACCGAAACAGACTCCCCGTTATGACTACTCTTCTCGTCTGCACTCTATTGCTTCTCGGGTGCGACGGCATTGATTCACACTCAGACGGCAGCGACCCTGAGCAGCCCGGGGCGGTCGTTTCGGGCTCTACCAATCAGACCGGTTCGGGCGAGGGCGGCGGATACGCCCTCGTCTGGGCCGATTATTTCGACGGCGAAAGCCTCGACGAGTCCTCCTGGAACGTTGAGATCAACGGCAACGGCGGCGGCAACAACGAGCTCCAGTTCTATGCCGCCGAGAATGTCACCGTAGCTAACGGCTGCCTTGTTCTCACGGCCAAACGCGAGGAAAGCCACAACCGCCATTTCACTTCCGGCAGGCTCAACACCAGCGGGAAGAGGTATTTCACCCACGGCAAGATCGAATCGTCCATCCGCCTGCCTAAGACCGCCGACGGCCTTTGGCCGGCATTCTGGATGCTCGGCAATGATTTCAAGACCGTGAACTGGCCGCGTTGCGGCGAGATCGACATCCTCGAGATGGGTAACTCCGCCGGTATCAAGTATGGCACACAGGAGAAGTTCTTCAACGGCGCCTGCCACTGGGGCTTCTACAAAGACGGCGCATATCCCAACTACGCCAAGTCTACCGTCAACTCCTACAGCCTGCAGGACGGCGAGTTCCACCTCTTTACCCTCATCTGGGACGAGAGCAGCATTAAGATGTATCTCGACCTCGACAAGCATCCCGAGGTTCAGCCGTATTTCGAGATGGGCATCAGCGAAACGGATGGCGACTGGGCTACAGGCAACTACTTCCACCACGATTTCTTCATCGTCTACGATCTCGCCGTGGGTGGCAACTTCACCGGCATCTGGGATGAATCCAAGATTACGGCTGTAGGCGACGAGCCCGTCAGCATGTATATCGACTACGTCAAAGTATATCAGAAGAAATGAAAAAGATAGGCTTTTTACTGCTTTTGAGTCTGGCTTTTGCCGGCTGCGTGAAAGACCCCGTCGACAGCCCTGACGAGACCCACACATATACTCTTTCCCAGAAGAGAAGCGCCAAGCGCGGCGTCGCCCAGAACAGCTGGGCGATCCCCGAGACCGACGTCGCACATCTGGCTCCCGGAATGAGCTGGACCTACAACTGGGGGTCCGGCCCCATCTCCTCGTCTCTTCAGAAGGCCCTGACCGATAACGACGTAGAGTTCTGCCCGATGGCGTGGAACAACAACTACAATGCGGAAGGCCTCAGGAGCGGCGGCGAGTGGATCCTCGGATTCAACGAGCCCAACCTCACCGACCAGTGCAACATGACCCCGCAGAAGGCGGCAGAGTACTGGCCCGCGCTCGTAAAGATCGCCAAGGACTCCGGCAAGAAGCTCGTCTCGCCGGCCATGAACTATGGCACCCTGGCAGACTATCACGACCCCGTGAAGTGGCTCGACGAGTTCTTCGCCCTGCCCGGCATCTCGATCGACGATATCGATGCCATCGCCCTTCACTGCTACATGCCTTCGGCCGGCGCCGTCAAGAATTTCATCGAGCTCTTCCGCAAGTACGGCAAGCCCATCTGGCTCACCGAGTTCTGCAACGGTAACGGCAGCAACATCTCGGAGGCCACCCAGCTCGGCTACCTCTGCGAGACGCTCAACATGCTCGAGCAGAACGACCTCGTCGAGCGCTACTCCTGGTTCATGGGCCGCGGAGGCTTCAACAGTCAGTGGCACAACAACCTCCTCCAGACGGCAAAGCCCTTCGAGCTCACCACTCTCGGCACCGTCTATACCAACCTCTCCTCGTTCGACGACTCGGTCGTCTACCACAAAGGAGACGTGATCCCGGCAGAGCAGTACTGCTACGCAGCCGGACAATTCCACCTTGCACCCTCCACGGACGGAGGCGTGCTCGACCTTACAGACTTCAGCAGAGGAAGCGAGACCCGCTACCACATCAACCTGCCCTCTGCGGGCACCTACAAATTCAAGCTCCGCTACCAGACCTACATGGAGAGCAAACTCTCCTTCGGCGTAGAGGGAGCCCTCGACACTTACAATCTGCAGAACACCTCTCACGAGTGGATCACGGAGACCTTCTCCCTGACCCTCCCCGAGGGCGACTCCGACCTCATCCTTCGCGCCGGCTCCGCCGCCTCGATAATGATAAACTGGATACTTATTCAATAACAATGATAACCAAAAAACTCTTCTACGAGTCTCCCTCCGCGGAGACCGTCTACATTCATCCCGAGGGGATGATATGTGACTCAGACACTTGGAACGACAGTGGCAAAGGCACTGACGATGTTACATGGGATTCAGGGTTCGACAACACTTTCGGAGTATAGTGTTTAATCTTAACAGTCTTATTATGAAAAAGATAAACATAATCGCTGCAGCCATTTCAACGGTTCTTGCAATAGCATCTTGCGATAAGGGCGGTCTTAATTTTACTCTCGTCGAGAAGCCCTCTCAAGACAATCCCTCTATCACTGAACCCTCAGGAGAAATGAAGGATATTTCATTCAAGATCAACCCTCTGACTAAATCTCAGTGGATCGACGGAGAGGGTTTCACCTGGTTCTCCGAGGGCGACACCCAGTTCGGAATTTTCACCAATGACGGATCAAACGTCCAATCAACTTCAGTTGCAATCGACGGAAAGGACATTGTTGTCACTGCGACAGTCCCCGTCGAGGCGACAAAGATGATAGTCTATTATCCTTACTCCAACGCGTATGGACAGGGAGTCAGCACCACCACGCCTGTAACTTGGTGGGGCTTTCTTGAGATGGCTGACCAGAAACAGAGCGAAGCCGGCTCCGTAATCTTCGATACGGAAGGAGGGAATGGCAACCTTGCTCTTGCCAGCGCAACTCCGGTTGACCTTACTGCCGTCAGTTCTCCTTTCTCTGTAAAAATGGTACCGATGTCATCGGTCGTACGTTTCATCATCTACGCCTCAGAAGGTTCTGATGCTTCCGTAAAATCTGTCACCATGACGGCATCGTCCGCCACCAACAATCTCAATGGTCAGGAACAGAACACGTTCAATTTCGAAACGGGTGCGGTCTCTACCATCTTCTCGGCAGCCGGAACCCTATCAAACAAGGTTACGCTGACGACACCCTACTCCCTTTCCGGCGTTACATCTAAAGCTAATGCAAGCGGTATCTATATGGGTATCCAGCCTGTAAAGATGACGGGATTCACCGTCGTGGTCAAGCTCGACGACAACTCCGAATACGAGTTCTCTGCTCCTTCCAACGTGTTAGATATTCCTTCCGGCACCATCAAAGACATTTATATCGATCTTAAGAATGCGACCAGGACTCCTTATTCTCCCGAAATCGCTGTTTCGAGATCGACCATCAATGTCGCAGCAGATGCCACCAGCACCACATTCTCGGTAACCGGCAAGTATATAGGATGGACGGCAACTCCAAGCTCCGGAGTGACACTTGACGTTTCCAGCGGCTCATTTACCACCGAAAACTCAACGATGATCACTGCTTCCTTTGCTGCGAACACATCTGATGTTCCCGTTGCACACACCGTTACAATCAGTAACGATGAAGGGCTTCCCAATCTGGTTGTGACCATCAACCAGGCAGAGGCTGGAGCCGCTCCGGTTAATTTCTCCTATACTTTTGCCGGGTGGCAGGGCGATAAACGCTCTTTCATAAGGACCGCTACTTCGGCCGGATCCTCAGAGGACAAAGCATGGGTCTTGGTTTTCGCCAACATACGTAAAGATTCAGGTAGCGGAGAGGAAGTCCCCACCAACGAAGACGGTTGGGATCTGCTCAAGTATGGCTTCCAGCTGACTACCGCTGAGCTTACCGAGCTTCAGGCTATGGCTGACTTCAGTTTCAATCTGAACGGCGGCGAATCTTTTGTTTACTTCAACGGCATACGTAGCACGACAGGCTCCAAGAGAGTTTTCAACAAATACTTCAAGACATCGGATCTCAATTCCGATTATGTGCAGGTGACTCTTACTCAGTCCGGCACAAGCGTCACTCCTCTGGACTACAACTCAGCTTCCAACCTTTGGAAACCCGTCGACGACGCCGCAGCAGCCGGATTTGGCTATTACTATGCTGGCCACTATGGCGAAGGCAAGGGCTCTTCCTACGAGATTGTTTCCTACGCCGGCGGAGCCTATACGGTCGACGCCAAATATGGCACAGGAGGAACCTGGGACAACCAGCTGTTCATATTTCCCGGAGCCGGTCATGAGGTCTCCCTCTCGCCGACTTCAGTTTATGAGTTGCAGTTGACCATAGAATCAGACAAGGATATCACCGGCAACACCCTCTTCTTCAAGATTTCTTCTTACAATGAAGCTAATCCGAAGGGCGAAGGTACAGCACTGAAAGACTATGGTTACTACAGTCTGACAGCCGGAACTCCACTTACGATAGACTTGTTCGGTCTTAGCAATTTTACAGCAGAAAACATCTGCCTCGTCTTCGGACTTGGAGGTCATCCGGACAATACTACCATCACTATCTCCAACATTACGTTGGTGGCTCTTTAGTTGTTAAGCCAAATGCGCCGAAAATGCCTGTTTTTGGCGCAAAATGGCTGGAAAAATGCGAAAATGCGCCAAAATCGTAGGATTTTGGCGCATTTTTGTGTGATTGCGGAGGCGGGCCCACCGGAGGAGAGGGCAACGGGCCAACGGAGGGCATCAGGGGCCACAGGGCCACCAAGCCGGGCGGCTATCTGAACTCGAGCCTTACGAGAAAGCGGGGAATGCCGGCGTAGATGCCACTGACATACCAGATGTCGTCAGCCTCGCGGCCGAGGTGGAACTCCACCTCCATTCCGTGGGAGACCTCGGCGAGGAAATTTATCTCGATATCCTTGATCTGGTGGGAGGCGAGGTATTCGTACGGCAGCGCATCGATAGCCCACTCTGTGTAGCAGCAATTGTTGACGTGGCCGTTGGTGTCGAGCTCGCTGTAAAGCGCGGTATGGCTGCCGGCCAGCTTCATCTCCACGCCTTCGGGAACGACCAGTTTGGTGCAGAACGGAAGGGTGTCTTCTTCGCAGTTGGTTCCCTCGATGAACGGGGGCATCCCGCGGAAGATCGAGCGGTGCTCAAGGTCGAGCACAGTCCAGGAGGACGTCGCCTCAAGGAGCTGCTCCTCTCCCCTGAACATCCTGAAGTTACGGATCCATAGGGGGCCGAACTTGCCGCGCGACCAGGTGTCGAGCTTCACTTCATCTCCCCAGACCGGCAGTCCGTTGAAGACGATATGAATTCGGTTTATCACCCACGCAAGGTTCTGTGCACGCAGGGCATCATAGCCGGCACCGCAGAACTGGGATCCGGCATAGCCTGCTTCCTGCAGATAAGTCTGGACGAAATATGGCTTGAGGCGCTTGTTGAGGTCGACCTCGTAGCTGCGTACTTTGAAATATTCAGTTACTTTGTTATCCATTTACTATCTGTATGCGACAGGTGCTTTTCCGGCCCGTCACTTCGCGGCCCTATTCCGGGCAAAGGGCCGGAAAAACACCTGTCGCACACCTTATTACTTCCGTTTAATGACTTCGCGGGCGGCCTTCACGATGGCCGCGGCGTCGAGCCCGTAGGCTGCGAGCAGTTCGGCGGGAGTGCCGGACTGGCCGAAACGGTCTTCGCCGTTTACGAATGCGAGCGGCACGGGCTCTCCAGCCGCGGCTGCTCCTGCCACTGCCTCTCCGAGTCCGCCTGCCATGTTGTGCTCCTCGGCTACTACGGCGCAACCGGTCTTCTTCAACGAAGAGAGCAGGGCCTCGGTGTCGAGCGGCTTAACCGTGGGGATATTGAGAACCTCGGCGCTGATGCCTTCAGCCTCGAGCGTCTCCGCTGCGAGCAGCGCTTCCCAGACGAGGTGGCCGCACGCGATGAGCGTGACGTCCTTGCCCTCATTGAGCGTGTAGACCTTGCCGATCACGAACGGTTCGTCTTCGGGCGTGAAGTTGGGTACCGAAGGACGGCCGAAACGCAGGTAGACCGGTCCTTCGAAGGCGGCTGCCGCGATGGTGGCGTTCTTGGTCTGGTTGTAGTCGCAGGGGACGATGACCGTCATCCCGGGAAGGGCGCGCATCAGGGCGATATCCTCCATCGTCTGGTGGGTGGCGCCGTCTTCGCCGAGCGTGATGCCGGCGTGGGAGGATGCTATCTTCACGTTGGTATGGCCGTAAGCGACCTCCTGGCGGAGCTGGTCGTAGACACGGCCGGTGACAAACTCTGCGAACGAGCCGATAAAGGGCACCTTGCCGGTGGTGGCGAGGCCTGCCGCCACGCCCACCATGTTGGACTCTGCAATTCCGCACTGGATGAACCTCTCGGGGAACTCAGCCGCGAAAGCGTCCATCTTTACCGAACCCTTGAGGTCGGCGGTGAGGGCAAGGACGCGGGGGTCGCGCCTGCCTGCTTCCAGAAGACCTGCACCGAATCCGCTACGGGTGTCTTTCTTGCCTGTATCTGTATACTTTTTCATACTAGTAGTCTCCTAAAGTTTCTTCGAGCTGGGCGAGGGCCTTCTCCATCTCTTCGGCGTTGGGGGCCTTGCCGTGCCATTTGTGTGTGCCTGCCATAAAGTCTACTCCGTGGCCCATTTCGGTCTTGAAGAGGATCATCTTGGGCTTGCCGTTAGCCGCATGGGCGAGTTCGAAAGCCTGAAGTATGCTTTCGAAGTCGTGGCCGTCGGCTACTATCACGTCCCATCCGAAGGCGGCCCATTTGTCGGAGAGGCCGTCGATGCCGGTGATCGTCTCGGTAGGACCGTCGATCTGCTGACCGTTGAGGTCGGTGAAGGCGATCAGATTGTCGACCTTGTGGTGGGGAGTCCACATCGCGGCTTCCCAGATCTGGCCCTCCTCGCTCTCGCCGTCGCCCATCAGGACGTAAACCCTGTGGGGATCGCCGTCGAGTTTCTTGCCGAGAGCCATTCCGGCCGCAACCGACAGGCCCTGACCAAGCGAGCCCGAGGGAGCGAACACGCCCGGGAGATGGTCGGTGACGCAGGGGTGCCCCTGCAGGCGGGTGCCGAATTTGCGCAGGGTGCCGAGCTCGCTTACCGGGAAATAGCCCGAGCGGGCAAGCACGCTGTAGTAGACGGGAGCAAGATGGCCGGCGGAGATGACGAACATATCCTGGCCTTTGCCCTCGCGCGTCCAAGTCGCGGGGTCGTGACTCATTTCGCTGAAATAGAGCGCGGTCATCACGTCGGTGATGCCGAGCGATCCGCCCGGATGGCCCGATTTGGCGCCGGCGACCATCCTGACGATGTCGCGGCGTACCTGGGAGGCGGTTTTCTGGAGAGTATCGATGCTAGTCATATCTACAAATATAACAAAAAGGGATGGACATACGAGCGATATTCGGGAGTAAATTCTCCGTCTTTCTGGATGACGAGCTCCTCTTCGGCTGCCGGCCCGCGGGCGCGTGAGAGTTCGACGACTATCCGCTTCGGGGGCTTCCGGCCGGTCGTGCGGATGCGGACGGTGCGCGCCGGGTACAGCCCGAACGACGCCGCAGTGCGCCTGAGGTCGGTCTCCTGCTCCGCTGGGAGGATCATCGCGAGCCGCCCGTCGGGGCTGAGCCCTCCGGGCAAATGGTCGGCGGGGGCAAGCTGCGCACGTCCTTCCGGCTGCCCGCCGGTATCCGTTCGCGGGCCCGCCACGGCGTACTCACACAGATCGCGGTACGACAGCGTGTCGGCATGCCGCGCCGCACTCTCCCGCACGTCCGGGTTGCGCAGCGAATGCTCGAAATATGGCGGGTTGGATATTATCAGGTCGTAGGGGCCATTGTCCCACTCGGCGAGTCCGCAATGGCTGGCGTCGAGATGCTCAGCCCACGGACTCGCGGCAAAATTTCGCTTAGCCTCCTCCGCCGAGGGACCGTCAATGTCGATAGCGTCGATGTGGAACCCATTGCTCCGTACTTCGTGCACCTCCCGGCTCCGTTCTTCTTGCCCTTCGTCCTCCCGGCTGCCTGTGCCCTGCTCAGACATTTTCGCGAGCCGCTGCGCAATCATCAGGGCGATGACTCCCGTCCCCGTGCCCACATCCAGGATGCGGCGCGGCGCCGCTTCTCCCCCCATCCGGTCAAGCCCAACCACCGCGCCTAGCAGCACGGCGTCAGTCCCGACCTTCAGGGCCGAGGCGCTGTTCTCCACTTCGAATTGTTTGAATCTGAATACCGACATATTCATTGGGTGCACTTGCCCCTACAAAAATAGCCCGTCGCGCATGTGGAGCGTGCGGTCGCACAGTGCGGCAAGGTCGGGATCGTGAGTGACAATGACTATGGTCTGCCCGAGCGAATCGCGAAGGTCGAAGAGCAGTTTGTGTATCTCCTGCTTGGTGGCAGAATCCAGATTACCGGTCGGTTCGTCGGCAAGGAGCACGGCCGGGTCGTTGATGAGGGCGCGCGCGATGGCGACCCGCTGCTGCTCTCCTCCGGAGAGTTCCGCGGGTCGGTGCCCCGCGCGCCCCGCGAGCCCGACCCGGGCGAGCATCTCTTCCGCCTTGGTGCGTATCTCGCTCTGGGAGCGGCCACCTGCAATCATCGCCGGAATCATCACATTTTCGAGGGCCGTGAACTCCGGCAGCAGATGGTGCGCCTGAAAGACAAAACCTATCGTTCTGCCGCGGAATGCCGCCTTGTCTTTTTCCTTGAGTCCGAGAGCATTCTTGCCGTCAATTACCAGACTCCCGCTGTCCGGGGTCAGGAGGGTGCCGAGTATCTGCAGAAAAGTGGTCTTCCCTGCTCCCGATGCGCCCATTATAGAGACGACCTCGCCCTTTTCGGCGTTGAAATCCACACCCTTCAGCACCTCAAGGTGGCCGAACGACTTACGTATGTTTGCTGCTTCGATTATTGGCATACAATGATTGCACTAAATATGTTTCTCTCCATAGAGGGCTCTGCCCTTCCGCAGGCGATATCAACCGGAGGGCCGCCGGAAGACAAATTTAGCGAAATGTTTTGTTATTTCCCCAAACGACTCTATCTTTGTTGCCCCTCGCCGACGGGCTGCGGTCAGCTCCGGAGCTTCTCCACTTGACCATCGATGTCCGCCGCGGGATCATCGGGGTGTGGCGCAGTTGGTAGCGCATCTGGTTTGGGACCAGAGGGTCGCATGTTCGAGTCATGTCACC
>CAMNNY010000074.1 GCA_946546175.1 uncultured Bacteroidales bacterium | reverse complement strand
AGGACATAGAGTCTCTGGCCGGGCAGATAGTCGTTGTAGAGACTGTTCTTGCCGATCTTGAGCTCGATGCCGCCGGTCTCGTCCTGGATAAAGAGGCTCTTGTAGAAGTTGCCGGGCTGGTCGGTTGTGCTTACGATACCGCTGATGACGATATCGTCGGTGATGACCTTGGGCTGCTCCGGGTGGTACAACGCAGCAAGCTGGGCGATGGTGTGGGTAACCTTGAGGGTATCCGGCTTGTAGCGTACAGGATACTCGTAGGATGATGTGAATACAGGCTGGAACTCTTCCTTCAGGGACTGGCAGCCAGTGAGGGCCACAAGGGCCATTATTGCGAATAATGTCTTTTTCATAAGGCGCTTAGAATCTGAAGTAAATGTTGAGCATGTAGTTGAATCCCTGCATATAGAAATACTTGGGGTCGAACCTGTAGTAACGGTCCTTACCGACGCTGCTGATAAGTCGCGTCTGCTCATAACCGCCGGTCTTCACCCCGCGGTTGTTGAGGATATTGCTTAAGTTGAGCGAGAAACCGAGATTGTATTTCCTCTGGATGTACCAGCTCTTGCCGGCAGAGGCGTTGAGAAGGAATGCGGACTTGAATCTCTCCTGGCCCGCCATGTAGTCAATGAGAGCAGGGTTCGCCTCATGTCCTCTAAGCGCGGTTTCAGTGCGGTAGAGAGGGTTCATGTCGAGGTATGCCCTGTCGAAGTACTGTCCGTTGAGTTCGAAGAACCAGTAGCTGTTGGTGCGATAGTTGAGCGCGATCTCGGTTGCGAACTGAGGGGTGCTCGGCACATAGTGCTTCTTGTAGTGGTCGACCTTAAGAGTACCGTCGAGGTTCTCGTCGTAGAGAGGCACACCGTCGGCGGTAGTCCCTACGGGAACATAGACAGGGTGGTTCATCCAGTACGGAACTTCGGCATCACGCACGACCTCGGCGCTGTTGTCGACGGTCTGGACCATGTGGGGGTTCGAGGTGTAGATGTATTCGCCCATGCTGAGCACTCCGCTCACTGAAAGTCCCTTCACGGGGAGAGGCACCTTCACGCCGAGCTCGATGCCCATGTGGCGCTGGTCGATGCCGGTCATTGCGAAGTTGGTGAAGCTCTGCTGAGAGTCATCGTAGAAGCTCATCACGTCGGTCTGGTCCATGATCTTGGTGTAGAAACCGGTTACACGGGCGCTTACCCACTCAGAGGCTATCTGGTAGTTGAGATCGGCCGAGAATGTCTTCTGGGTCTCGAGGTCGCGAACGATGGTATTGCGTGTACGCGGCGAGATGAAACTGTTGTTGAAGGTCGGAGCGTCGTTGAAGTAACCTACATTGGCGCTCACGCGGCTGTTGCCGAAGAGATCGTAGGCTACGGAAGCCTTGGCCGCATAGGTGAGGAACTTGACCTTGTCGGACTTTCCGAACGAAGTCTGGCCGTTGGAAAGCTCGGTGAGGTCGATGGTCTGGCCGTTGATGTCGGTGGTGAGGATGTGGGAGCCGTCGGGGTTGGCACCTGCGAAAAGGCCCTTGCGGACAAGACCCTCACGCCAGAAGGAGGTCACGCCTACCTTGGCGCCAAGGCCCGCCGAGAACTGGCCAAGCTTGTAACTGCCGTGAGCCCATACATCTGCGACACGGATCTGGGCGAGGTAGTCGTAGCCGTACTTGCCGCCCCTGCCGATCTTCTCAGCCGAACCGTGGGAGAGGTAGTAGTCGAGATCGTTCTGAAGAAGAGCCTCATTGGCAGCGAAGTCGCGCTCTGCGAAACTATCGATATTGAGGAAGTAACGCCCGCCAAGCAGGTCGTTCATCTTCTTATAGTTCTCCGTACGGTTGATACGCACGTCGGAACCTCCCTTGACGGTAAGGGCATCGCTTACCCTATACTTCGCGCTGGTCGCGAACTGGATGTCGTTCTGGTCGACATGGCGCTCCTCAAGGGCGTATTTGCTCCGGCCGTCGGGATTGTGGTAGTTGACGTTGTACAGTCGATCCCAGTTGAGATGCTGGATATTGTCGTAGTCGGCGCCCTTGTGGGTCCAGGCGTACATGGTCCAGTCGTACTTATCCTGATTGACGCGGTTGTAGTCTTCGTCTTCCATGTAGTAGTAGCTCGGAAGGTTGCGGTAGTAGTCGGGACGGGGGTCCATGGCGTCGTACCAGTCGAGAGCCGTGTAGCCGTTGAAACCGGTTCTCCAAAGGAGGGTGGCGTTCGCTACGAGCGGAATCTCCTCGGGAGCGTACTCATACTTGAGGATGGTGACAGGCTCGAAGGTATGGCGTACTCGGGAGTTGCGGACCTTTCCGTTCTGGTAGCCCCAGTTGCTGTTGTACATATTGTCGCCCATAAGGTCGTAGACCTCCTGGGTCGATGCGTTCTGGGCGCCCCGCTGTCCGGGAGTCGCAAAGGTGATGAGGTTGAGCCTGCCGGCATCGCCTATGCGTTTGCTCGCGCCCAGGTAGTAGGCGAACGAACGATAGTACACGCCGTCGATCCAGTCGTTGCCGCCGGCGCGCACCGAAGCGTTGAAGGCATAGCTCCAGCCGTTCTCAAGCTCGCCCGAGGCGTAGGTCGCCATGAGGCGGAGACGGTAGAGCGCGCTGTTGCTGAGCACGGAGAAGCGCCAGCCGGTACGCACGCTGCTCGGGATGGCGTGGATGTTGGTCACGCCGTTGTAACCGCCGAAGCCTTCGTCGCCGGACTCAAGGCCGATGGTGGCGTCTTTGGAGCGCATTGCCTCGTTGAGGCCGCTCCAGAGTGAGAACGGAGAGTAGCCGGTGATGGCGTCGTTCATCTTGATACCTGCGAGGTAGACATCCTGGGTTTCGGAATTGTAACCACGGTTTTTGAAACGTACGGAACCGAAACCGAAACCTGCAACGTTGGTATAGACGTCGTTGGATCCGAGAAGGAGGGTCGGGGTGTCGGAGTAGCCGGTGTCTTCCATGTCGAACTCGGCATAGTTGCTCTCGTCTGCCTCCTGGATAACCGCCTCAGGGGTGAGGGATACGAAGATAAGGTCTTTGATGAAGCCCTTGTCGATCGTAACGAAGACAGTAAGGGGAGCAAATTCGGCTGCTGAAACCGAAAGCTGGTAGACGCCGTCGGCTATGCCTTCGGCGAGGAATTCGCCCTGGGAGCCGGAAGTGAATTCGGCGACAGTGCGTCCGTCCTGCGAAAGGACCATGGCTGCACCGCTCACTGGGACCCTGCCGGCGCGGCTGACCACCGTACCCTTGACTCCGCCGGTCTGGGCGAAGGCGCAAAGGGCTACGAGCAGGGCCGCTGCGACTGAAAAGAGTTTTTTCATACTGTTATTTCTTGATTACTATATACGTGGGATAGTGGTCAGAATAGCCTCCGATGAAGGATCCGCCGGAGAAAGTACGGAAGGGGGTACCCTTGTACTGACCGGTCTGCTGGGTCATGAAGTCCTTCTGGAAGATGCGGCCGTAGTACTTCTTGCGGCCGAGCTTGATGGGGCGGATCTTGTAGCCGCCGTCGGGTGCATTGAGCAGGTTGTAGTTGACCTGGACAATATCGTAGATGTTCCACACTCCCTGGTAGGCGAGCGAGCCGTAGCCGTTTTTCAGAAGGCTGATGAACGGGTCGAAGAAGTCTTCTGGGGTGACCTCCTCAGGCTTCTCGCGGCCGCGCAGATAAACCGCCTGGCTGTCGTCGGTAGGGTTGTCGTTCATGTCACCCATCACCGCGATCTTGATACCGGGATACTTCTCTTCCATCTTGCGGGAGTGGTTGTAGATAATCTCGGCTCCACGGCTGCGAAGGTTTCCGCCCTTGCCGCCTATCCTCGAAGGTAGGTGGGTCACATAGAAAGCGAAATGCTCATCACCGATAAGACCGTGGACCATGAGGATGTCGCGTGTGCGGAAGTAGCTCGTGTCCACGTCCGAAAAGTCGATGTCGGAGTTGAAATCGAAGGGGATGGACTCGCTGTCGAGATACTTGAACCTGTCGGGCTTGTAGAGCAGGCCGACATCGACGCCACGGCGGTCGGGGCCGTCGTAGTGGACGATCTGGTAGTTGGCCTCGGCGATCTGGGGATCTGCCACGAGGTCCTCGAGCACGAGCCTGTTCTCGATCTCGCTAACTCCGAGGATGGTGTGATACATCTTGTTGTCTTCTTTCATGGCGCGGATCACGCGGGCCATGTTGTGGACTTTCTTTTCGTACTTGTCCTGGGTCCATTTGTTGCGGCCTTCGGGCAGGTACTCTTCGTCGTTCCTGGCAGGATCGTCGTAGATGTCAAAGAGGTTCTCGAGATTGTAGAACCCGATGATGTGCGTCTGGGCTCCTGCGCTCAGGAAGGCGAGCAGCAAGACGGAGATGGCGGTGATAAGTCTTTTCATCTCTTCTTAGTGATTGGTTATTTCCACCAGCTGTCGGGGGTGGATTCGATTTTGGTGTAGAGGTCCTTGCCTACGCGTGCTTCGAGATTGGGGAAGAAATCGATTCCCATCTGGTCTTCGAGATCGTCGATGGTCATCGACTGGCCCATTATCTCTGAGTCGGCGTAGTATTCGTGGTTGAAGTAGAAAGCGATGGCTGTGTAGCCGCCCTGCTTGGTGCTGTTGCCGATAGTGCCGCTTTTCTTGAAGCCGAGCAGTGCCTTGAAGTAGCCCACGGGCACAGGAATGGCCTTGCCGTCGTTGTCGTAGGCATAGTCGCTGTAGCCATTGAGGTCGCAGCCTGTGACCACATAGAGGGTGTCGAACTGGTTGGACCAGGTGCGCACCTTGCCCTCGAGCGAGGCCCATGCCTTCTGGTTGAGCTCTCCCTTCTGCGGGGTCATGTTGGTGCCGTAGAAGGTCTGTTCATTGGCTCCTGAAGTCAGACGGTCGGCGGAAGGAAGCTGATGGCCCCTGTCGTAGCCGCCCTTGAAACCGCTGAAGATTACCGGCTGGAACTCACGCGGCACCTTGGGGTCGAGCGCCCATTTGTCGGTTCTGGAGCCGGAACCGGCCAGATTGTTGTTGAGCGGGTATGCAACCCAAATCGCAAGGCAGGCTTGCGGGTCAAGGTAGAACGAGTAGTTGCGCTTGGTGACGCCTCCATGCTGCATGTCGTGGGTGAAGAAATACAGGTTGGGGTCGTCGGTGGCGGGAAGTTCGAGCCATCCGGGCACGGGATCGGAATGGAGCCCCGCGACGGGATTGTTTTGTTTGACTCCCCTCTGGGTAAACTCAAGAACGACATCGTCGCGCCCGACACTGAGAACTATCTTGCACGAACGCTGGTCTTCGTCATAGTTACGGGTCCAGCCCAGCACGACTTTCTTGGAGCCGGCCTTGCCCTCTTTGGCGGAAAGGCTCACCCACTCCTCGGGAAGATCTTCTTCCGAAGCAAGATCCGCGTAGTCGATGGTAAGAGTCCAGTTGCCCGTAGCCTCGACCGTCAGATACTGGCTTCCCTCCTTGGCTGCGACAACAGGGTTGGCGAGCGTAAGGGCGTTTTCGGTGACGACAAGCCCCGATCCACCCTGCCCGGGATCCTGGGGATCGGGCTGGCACGAAACGGCCATAGCGGCAAGCACAAGGGCTGCCGCTACAGCGCGTATCGAGGCCGAAAGTCTGCCGAACATTACTTCTCGCAGATTACGAGGATGCTGTTAAGGTAAACGGCGCCGTCCCAAGCGATGAGGGCAAACTGATTCGTCGTACCGGTAACAGTAATGACCTTGGTGCACTCTTCCTTGTTCTCCGACTTTACTGAACCATAACTGCCAGTCGTGAGATCACTGTGCTTGGTGTAGGTGTCATCCTTACCATTGTTAGGGAGGGAAGATATGGTCGCCACAGGAATCGCATGAACCGTGCGGGAAGAAGTCTGCTCCTGGAATCTCAGCACAATTCTCTTGACGGCTTTGGGATATTCCGGAGACTTGACGTAAGAAGCGCGGTTGTTGCGGAACTGGACATAGGTGATGGTCTTCTTGGTATCGACGTTACCGGTCCAGTCGCCGGCTGTGCTTGCGAAGGTCCAGTCTGCATATTCATCTTTGGTTGCGGAGCTGGAAGAAAGTGATGCGATAATCTCGGCATTGGTAAGCTCATAGCCTACTTCGTTCTCGCCGACGGTAGCCTCGGCTGCTTCTTCTTCCTCCTCACCTTCGTGCTGGTCGTTGCTCAGGGTGAGATCGGTGTAGATGATGTTGAAGTAGTTGCTGCCGCTGATGCCTATGAAGTAACCGGTGGCGACGACCCACTTGCCGACGAGCGAAGCGTCTACGGAGACTGCCTGCGAGAGGCTGCCGGTGCGGGCTGCGTCCTTGACCTTGAGGTTGTAGTAGTTGCCGCTCTGGCTGAGCTTGCCCTCGAACTGCACGTAGCCGAAGAGAGTGTCATAGCTGTCGAATGCGGCTGCGTCGAGCACGGTCGGATCGGGGTGCACGACCTGGTTGTCGCTGGAGTTGACGGTGACCTCGCAGTTGACGAGCTCGGTCACGCCGTTGTAGGTGGTGACTTCACCTTTGACGGTAACGTTGTCGCCGAGCTTGACCTGGGCGACGGCGTTGGTGTCATAGACATAGGATATGCCGTTTGCCGTCCTTACAAGGAAGCCTGCCTTGGAAACTGCGACGACAAGGCCGGTGACTTCGTTCTGCTCTGCCTGAGCCTCTTCGTAGGAGTCGATAATGGCATTGACCACTTCGTGCTGCTGCTTGGCTGAATAGTATGCATACTGGCCGCGGATAACCACCTTATAGCCGTTCTTGAGGACACTGCTGTACTTATCCTTGGAGGCCTGCTCGACGGAGTAGACATAGATGGTACCGGTTTCGTCGGTGAGGTCGAAGCTGCAGTACTGGGAGTTGAAACCGCTGATGGTTCCGCTGAGCTTGTAGTAGCCAACGACGTCTGCCTTCTGGATGAACTCGGCGACGGTAACTTCAGGAGCCTTGTCGGGATCGCCGCCTTCGGGAGCTGTGTACTCCTCAACTACGGCCTTGACAATTTCGTGCTGCTGCTTCTGCTCGTAGTACTCGTACTTGCCGGTGATGGTGATGGTGCCGCCGTTCTTGATCTTGTCGGCCCACTGCTCCTTCGAAGCTGCCTCCATCGAATAGACGTAGATCGTTCCGGTCTCATCGGTAAGGTCGAAGCTCGCGTAATTGCTGTTGTAGCCGCTGACAGTACCGCTGAGGCGGTAGGTCTCGGTGGTGCTGGGGTTGGCGATAAGGTCTGCTACCGTGGTGGTGATGATACCGTCTCCCTGTGCGCCTGCCTGGCTGACCTTCACAGATACCTGGTTACGGATATCGGCAAAGATTGTGAGAGTAACTTCCCTGTCCTTATCCTGATTGGCAAGAGCGGAGATCGAAACAGTCTGAGCCTTGGAAGAAGCCTTGATCACTGAAGACTTTGAGGTCACTGACAGGCCGTCAACTTCTACGTTGAGCCACTCTGCAGCATCGTCTACCCCGCGGATGTTCCAGTCGAAAGACGAAGTGACGGTGAATTCGACACTGCCGCCGGTCTGGGGGATAACGATGTCTTCTTTCTGACTGACCTCGAAGGTGTCAGTTCCGAGCCCCTTTTCGGGGTCGCAAGCCACGAGTGCAGCACCAGCTGCAACGATGGCCAAAAGGTAGTTTCTAAGTTTCATATAGCTGTTGTTAAAGTTATTTTCACACAAGCTTCCAAATTTAGTAAAAGTTGACGATTTTCCCTAACTTTGTGTAAACACTGTTGACATCTTTTTATTATGAAACGCTTTCTGACCACATTCGCACTCGCGCTTCTGGCGCTCTCCGCTCTTGCCCAAGTCAAGCCCGTGACCGGCACCTTCCTCAACTTCTTCTGGCAGGACGAGCGGAACAACTATATGAACCCGCGCGGGATTGACAACACCGACCCCGACCTCTGGCGGGTCAAGATGGAAGAGCTCCACGAAATAGGCGTGGACTGGGTAGTGCTTGTGGCCGTTGCCAATGAAGGGCGCGCCATCTACCCTTCTTCCATCATGGAACGCGGGTATGACCAGTCGCGAAAAAGTCCGATCGACGCCGTGATGGACGCCGCCGACAGCCTTGGGATGCACGTGTTCATGAGCTGCGGCCACGCGCGCAACCAACTCGACAACCTCAGCGACCCGTTCGTGGTCCGCAGGCAGAGAGAGATGATCGAAGAGCTTTCGTCGATCTACGGCGGGCGGCCGGCGTTCTACGGCTGGTATCTCCCTGTGGAGGGCTGCATGATCCCATGGCTGCCCGACGCGGGAATCAAAGGCGTGAACGAGGTCGCCGCCCGCGCCCGTGAGCTCACCCCCGGAGTCAAGATCATGATTTCGCCATACGGCATCTTCAATGGCGACTTTTCCAACCCGAAGTTCGCCGAGCAGATCTACAAGCTCGACGTGGACATCATCGCCTACCAGGACGAAATCGGCTGCGTGCGCGAAGACTACCCGATGCGCGAGATGAAGGAGCATTTCCGCATGCTCGCCGACATCCACGCGAAGTGCGGCATCGAGCTCTGGGCCAACATCGAATCGTTCACATGGGACCGCCGCCCCAACAACTGGTTCTCAACCCTGATCCCCGCGGCCTTCGGGCGCTACCTCTCTCAGCTCGTGGGCGTCAGCCAGGCCGGAGTGACGAGGGTCATCAGTTTCGCAGTTGCGGGCATTTTCGACAAACCGGGGTCGGCCTACCCGCTCGGGCAGCCTGTATATTCCGCCAAGGCTTGGGAGAATTATCGCGCCTGGCTGGGTGGCGACCGCCGTTGGAAACTGCTTGAGAAGCTTCTTCTCGACGATTCCACCCCCTTTGAGGATCCGTCCGACCCGCGCTGGCAAGTCTTTGGCAGCAAGATGGAACACATCGTCGACCTTGGCTGCTCAAAACCCGTTCACAGCGTTGCCGGACTCTTCCTCGACAGCCGCCGCGACGGCATCGACTTCCCCCAGAGTTTCGAAGTCCTCGTCTCTGACGACGGAAATGAATTCCGCCATCTCGCCACCGTCACACCCGAAAGCTGGCCCAACGACTACCTCGACACCTGGTCTGACGTGGTTTTGGCAGACCTCTGTGCCGAAGGCACCTGCTGCGGGGCCCCTGTCTCCGCCCGCTACGTCAAGGTCCGCGCCACCGTCCCCGCCGGCCGCGCCATCTACTGCTCGCGGATACTCGTCAATCCTTAGCTAAGTGGCCCCGCCGACCGCTCCATCTACTGCTCGGGCATCTTCGTCAATCCATAGGTCGGAGCCGAGTCGCGCTAGTTGGGAGGTATTAGCCCACAGGCAAATCTAGGGGTTAGGCAATACTGGTCCTGGTCAGGCCTAACAGTTGGGCAATACTTGCCAAGGTCACGCCCAACAGTGCCCGGGCTTCTATCCTCGTCTTTCTTCCCTTCCTTCTCCCCTTCTTGCTCGAGAATCTCACCGGCCACTCAGCCGCGCCTCGCGCGGCGTCCCGGGCCTCTGAGGCCGCGAAGTCTTGAGCGGCCGGGCTCGCGAGGCCCCCGCCCTGGTTATGGCGGGGGCCTGAACCACAAAGTCCCTTGCGAAAGCCCCTCGCCGAAGTCGCAATCGCGCAAGCTGAGCCGCCCCGACGAGCTCGGCGCAGCGC
>CAMNNY010000073.1 GCA_946546175.1 uncultured Bacteroidales bacterium | reverse complement strand
TCCGCCGACGAAGTACCCAATGCGGTCAACTGGCTGCCCGCTCCCCCGCTGCCGGGCTCTTCGCAGTTCCAGTACGACATCTCGCAGTACTACTGGGGCAAGGAGCAGCGCAAAGACTCGCTCCGCGCCGCCAAGGCCATCAGGGAGGCCGTGTACGAGGTCGAGGACATGGCGGAGCAGTTCAGCGCTGCATTCGGGATGGAGATTTCCCCCGAGAAGACTCCCGCTATCTACAAGGTAGTCGAAAGGGGCGTGCAGACTATCCGCCTCAGCGCCACCAAGCCCAAGGCTACATATATGCGCACGCGTCCTTACGCCTATTTCAACGAGCCGACGCTCGTGCCCGAAGAAGAAGACGAACTCCGCACCAACGGCTCCTACCCTTCCGGACACACCGTCCGCGGATGGGGACTTGCGCTGATTCTCTGCGAAATCAATCCCGCAGCCCAGGATGAGCTTTTCAAGCTCGGCTACGAATGGGGCCAGAGCCGCGTGATCGCCGGCTACCACTGGCAGAGCGACGTCGACGCTTCGCGTATGCTTGCCGCCGCCTGTTATGCCCGCCTCCATACATGCAAGGAGTTTCTTGACGACATGGCAGCCGCCCGCAAGGAATTCCAAAAACTATCTGAGAAATAATAAGTAAGAGCAAATTGCTTTAGATAAGCCTTGCGCTCGCCGCGGCCCTTATTAGAATTCATTAAAAAAACAGCGCGTTGTGGTGTTTTCCGCCACAACGCTTTTTTATACTGTCGGTAACTTTGAAAAAAAAGTATGATTATGAAACGTTTTATTGTTGTCGCGGTTCTTGTAGCCGCGTTGCTTCCTTCCTGCAAGAAAGACGTAGATGGCCCCGGCGCGAGCGAATCAACCGCTTTGGTGGGATCTCCGGAAACGGTCATCTCAATCACCGATACCGGTTCTCATAACGAGGGTTCCGCATTTATGTATAAAAGCGCGCAGACGCTTTATTTTCTTCTATGTGAAGGGAAGGCGACTTCCTGGAACGACGGTCTTCGCCTGCCCCATCTGGAGGTACATATCTGGGAAGCTCTGGTCAAGGACGACCCGATGGCCTTTGCCAACCCGTCCAATGCCATCGATATCAACGGCTCCGATCCTAAGGTCTATGTATGCTGGAAAGCAGGCAACGGACACAACTTCTTCGATAAGAACAACTATGCGTCAGCTCCCGGCGTGAACTTCCAGTTCGAAAGCGGATCCTTGTCCGTTGCCAAGGTGATGGGAATGTATATGATAGCCTTCACCGGAATGTGTGCCGACGACAAGGGTGCTTATAGCCCCGGTTGGAGCTATTCCGGCTCGTTTACATATAGTTCGAGAAAGTAATATGAAAAGGGTGTTATTTGCTCTGGCGGCGCTGCTTGTCGCGGCTCCCGCGTTTGCCCAACTTGATTTCAGCGCTTTTAAGTATGGTATCCGAGCCGGAGTCGGAATCGGGTCGGTGGATACTTCCTTTGACGATGAGGCCTACAAGAAGATGGAGGGCAGTATGAATGGAGGACAGTTTACGATAGGCGCTTTCGCCGAACTTCCGGTTATGAAACATCTTCTCGTGACGGCTGAAGTAGATTATGAGAGGACAGGTATCAACGATCGGGTAAAGAGTGTACACATAGAGGAGACCGGCTTTATGCCCATCCACGTTTTTACTGATACCAAGACAAATTATCCGATCTCTTATATCCACATCCCGGTTCTCGCAAAATTTACTTTCGTGCGTGATGCCCTGTATGTTGAGGCTGGACCGCAGTTCGGTTTTCTTGTGGGCAGTGTTAATACCCACGTCGAGACTATAACTACCGTAAACGGCTCAGATACCAAGACAGTAGTCGACTCGGACGATACGGACCATTTCAAGAAAAGTCATTTAGCTCTCGCAGTCGGCTGGGGATTCACGTTGAGGAAGGTCTCGGTGGGAGTCCGACTCGGGTTGGGGCTGAGCGACCTTCAGGCAGAAGAATATAAAACAATAGATGGCTGCCGCGTTTCCCACACAGACCTCCAGCTTGCTATCCGTTACAGTTTCCGTTAATATTATGAAAAAACTACTGTTTCTTGTGATCGCCCTTTCGATGGGCGTTTCAGTTTTCGCACAAAGCGAGTCCGGCCCAGGTATCAACGCCGGAGCCGGTATTATTATGGCCAAGCAGAAAGGCTCCACCACTATGATGGGCACAACTACCAACTCCAACACATCCGGTCCCGGTTTCTACGTCAATTTCGGGTTTAACAACGACCTTGGACTTGGTGGGCTCGGATATACTATGGACCTCTTTTTCGATCATTGGGCTCTGTCCGACGATGCCGGTACTTCCGATGCAGTTGCGAGGGAGAATTATATCGGCTTCACAACGGCTATCAACATTTCTCTTGACGCTTCGGAGACCCTCTCGCTGCAGCCGTTCTTCGGCCCCGGTTTTTCCTGGGGCTTAAGCTCGAAGACCGATTGGACCAATCCGATCAGTGGCAATAAAGAGACTATGGACAACTATGATGAGGACACTCACTATCTGCGCCAGTATGCCTACCTTACGGTCGGAGCGGATGTTCTTCTCAAGTCTCTGCATCTTCGCCTGAGGGGCGCCGTAGATTTCGGTATGTGGGACCGCTACTCAAGCGTCAAGGAAATCACCGCCAAAGACGGCCCTAACCTGCGCCTGGGCGTAGCGTATTTATTCTAGGGAGTCATTTCGCCGACCTGAAACGGGTCAGCTTGCCGTTCGACCATTCCATATCGATGGTCGTACCGGCGCGGGTGCGCAGTCCGTGGACCGAGCCGTTTGGCCATGCTTCCGGAAGGGCGGGCGGCGGTGTGGCTGTCCCGTCCGGGGCGCTCTGGAGCAGCATCTCGAACACGCCCGCGCAGCCGCCGAAGTTGCCGTCGATCTGGAACGGCGGATGGGCATCCATTAGATTCGGGTAGGTTCCCCCGCCCCTGCGCGCATCGGGGCCCGAGTAGCCGTCAGGTGAAACGTAACGCAGCAGGCGGCGGTACATCTTATACGCAAGGTCCGGGCGCCCAAGGCGGGCATACAGGTTGATTCGCCAGCCGCAGCTCCAGCCCGTGGTCTCGAAACCCTTGATTTCGAGCGTCTTCAGCGCGGCGTCGGCATACGGTCCACTGACGATCTGATGGCCGGGATACACGCCGAAAAGATGGGACTGGTGACGGTGCCTCGGATCGGCGTCGCGGAAATCGCGCCGATACCATTCCATCAGGGAGCCGTCGTCCGCGACCTGATATCCCCGCAGGCGGGCAAGTTTTTCTTCTGCCTCCGCGACGAATTCCGCATCCTCATCCAGTTCCCTGGCGGCGGCAACCGCATCGCTTACACATTCCCTGATCATAGCCAGGTCGGCCGTCGCGCCGTACAGAGTAGCGCCGAAGAATCCGTCCGGGGTTATATAAAGGTTTTCGGGAGAGGTCCCGGGGGAAGTGATGAGCTCTCCGTCTTTTTCTACCAGCCAGTCGAGGCAGAATTCCGCCGCTCCGCGCAGGATGGGATAATCGCGCTCAAGAGCCGCTCTGTCGCGAGTGAAAAGGTAATGCTCCCAGATGTGGGTTGCGAGCCATGCCCCGCCCATCGTCCAATTGGACCAGCAGGGACTGCCGACTCCAAGCCCGACCGGCTGGGTCATAGCCCAAATATCACTCTTGGACCCGAGAGCCCAGCCCCTTTCGGCCCCATAGAAGCCGGCCGCCGTTTCGCGCCCCGTCACCGCGAGGTTGCGGATGAAGGCGAGCATCACCTCGTGTAATTCCGGAAGCGCTGCCACCTCGGCGGCCCAGTAATTCTCCTGTAGGTTGATATTGGTCGTGTAATTTGCGCTCCACGGCGGGTCCATCCTCTCGTTCCACAGTCCCTGCAGGTTTGCGGGCACTCCGGGAGTACGGGACGAAGCGATAAGAAGGTAGCGACCGTACTGGCAATATAACGCCTCAAGCTCAGGATTGGCTTCTCTAAGGTCTGTGTAGCGTTTCAACTGCACGTCGGTGGGGAGAGAACGGATGCTATCCGGGGTTGCGCCAAGGTCAATGGAAACCCGGTCGAACAGGCGGTGGTAGTCGGTTTGATGGCGCTTCAAGACCGTCGGGTAGTCTTTGATGCGGCCGAGATTCGCCTCGGCAAGTTCCCTGTATGGAAGCCCCTCCTGCACGGGGTCGCGGTCGAAGCCGGCAAAACTGGTGGAATTCAGGATGTACAGAATGAGTTCCGGGCAGTCTTCGATATGCAGGCCGTCTGCTTGGGCGGTGATGGTGCCTCCTGCGGGGGCTTCAGCATGGACAATGGTCCGGAAATGGATGCCGCGCTGCGGATCATAGAGGAATTGGTCATGGCCGCTGCGGTAATGGCCCGGATAGGCGTGGTATGCTACGTATCCGTCGTAACGGAGAGTTGTCCCGTCCTGCGCAGATTGCCCGGGCTGGGGGCTGTCGAAACGGATGTTGGCTTTCAGGCCGGGCGCATACTGCATGCGCACGACGATGACCGAGTCGGGGGCAGAGGCGAAGTATGTGGCCTTGTAGGGCTGGTCATCGCGAAGATAGCTGACGCTCGCGACCGCATCGGAGATGTTAAGTTCGCGCCGGTAGCATGACACGGCGCCCTCATCGTCGTGACGGATTCTGAGCGTCCCCAGCGGCTGGTAGATTTCGCTGTGGTGGCCCTGAAGGCGCTCCTGCAACTTTTCCGCAAGACGGTAGTCTTCCCGCTCGAGCGCTTCGCGCACGGCCTCAAGCGCGCCCGTATAATCACGCCCGCAGACATCGGGATGATCCATCCCCCGGTCGGGCTCGCCCGTCCACAATGTAATGTCGTTCAGGGAGATGCGCTCTTCTTTGGCGCCGCCGTATATCATGGCTCCGAGGCGCCCGTTGCCTATCGGGAGCGCTTCTTCAAAGAAATCGGCCGGGCGGTCGTAATGCAGCGTCAGTTCATGCCGGGGTTCTCCTGCTTTTTTTGCAACTGAAGTGCAGGCCACAGCGGCACATGCCAGGGCGGCAAGAAAGACGATCCGTTTCATCGTGAGCAAATATACTCAATTAATTTCCGGATGCAAGAATATCAGTGAACACCGGGACTACGTCGGTCTTACGGCTGAGGTGGCCAGGGCTGTAGCATGCACCCTCACGGACACTCGCGCCGAATGCCTGCTCTGCCACCGCTCTGGAGGCATCACTGCAGTAGAGGATATAACTGGCATCGTTGTGATCGATAAGCAAAAAAACCATCTCGCGGTCCTTCTTCTCTTTCACCTCCGGCATTACCGCCAGCATCCTGCCGATGAAACTGTCGAGCGTTGCCGCGTCGTTCCAGTCCACGCAGCCGATTCCCACGGCATGGCTGCTCATGTCATAATCCTTGTAGTCCGAAATGAAAATCTCATAGTCCGACATCCCGCTGTAGTCAGAATACGCATCGTCCATCCCCTGCTGGATTTCGGCAACCACTTCTGCCGAGAGGCCGAGCGCAGAAGTAAGCGCCTGCCATGCAAGAGAATCTCTGCGCACCGTATTGGCCTTCGAAAGGTTGTGGGTGTCGCTAAGGATTCCTGCGAGAAGGATTTTTGAGGTTTGCTCGTCTGGCGAGACCTTCGCTTCTTTGTAGAGTTCCCAGACGATCGTGCAGGTGGAACCGATCATCTCTCGGCGTATGAACGGGACATCGGCCTTGGCCATATCGCCTTCCTGATGATGGTCGATTATCTGTAGGATGCGGGCCTGACGCGCTCCGTCGACACTTTGGGAATACTCTTCGTGGTCGGTTGCGATGAGCCTTGTGCCAGGGGCGACGAATGTTTTCTCGTGGGGCGGCTCAAAGCCGAACAGAGAACTGATGTAGACTGTCTCGTTATTGATAGGCGAACTCACTTTCGCGATACAGTTGTAGCCGAGTTCGCGCATGAGTTCGGCGTATGCAAGCGAGGAGCATACTGCGTCGACATCCGGGGTCTTGTGCCCGTAGACATAGCATGTGTCATCACCCCAGTCAAGGGAACTCATCTTGGCCCTGAAGGCATTTTCCTGCCCGCGCTTGCCACAGGAGCAAAGGGCGAGACAGACAAAAAGAAGTGCTTTTGCTGATTTCATATTCGGTACTTCCGTCGATCACTCTTTCACCAGCTCTGCCAGTTTGGAGCGGTTGCTGTTGTTGATCCAAAGGGGTTTATGCGCAAAGTTATGGTTTTATCTGAAAAAATGCGCAATTCTTATTCTGCTCTCCAACTCCAGCCGTTACTGCACAAAGCATCCGGGGCAGTCTTCCAGTGCATATAGGGATAAGGTTTTGTGTCTTAGGTGCGACCGCAACGTGTGAGGTGTGATTTTTCATGGCACACCTCACACCGGGAAATGGGCACAGGGGTAGGTCTGGGGCAGATTGGGCGTGTGAGGTGGTCACCGAAAAATCACACCTAACACGGATTTTTTGGGCGGAGCCTTGCATGGCCACGCCCGGCATCAGGATAGAAAGTATTTATGTTTAACAGCTTATGAAGCCTACTCCTTCTTCAGTTCCACCGCCGGATTGGTCTTCGCGGCCTTCAGCGTCTGCCATAGCACCGACCCGAATGCAATCGCCACGGCAATGACGGCCGCCAGGACGAAGATCCACCAATAGCCGTCAATCCTGTACGCATAGC
>CAMNNY010000072.1 GCA_946546175.1 uncultured Bacteroidales bacterium | reverse complement strand
GCAGGTGTAGGTGCTGCCTTCGTGGTTCTCGTAGTAGCCGACATAGTCGTAGCGGCTCCCGGAGATGATCGCGTTGGGTACGTAGTAGAGCGGAACGCTGTTGGTGTTCTTGGTTACGAACCATGCGCCGTTGGCAGTGATGCGGGTGCCGATGGCCTTGATGCGGGGCGAACTGAAAGTGAATTCCACTCCCTGCTTGAGGGTCTGCGAGCCGTTGGAGGCGACCCCGTGGGCGCGCAGCATCGTGTCGAGCACATAGGGTAGGCTTTCCACGGCGGGCGGGCCCGTAAGGGTGCTCTTGTCGATGCCGCTTCCATCGTAGCGCTTATACTCGTATGCGCCGTAGCGCGAACTCGTCCTGAAGCCCGAGGTCATGTTCTCGCTGAAGGCATCTATCGAGACGTCGAACCCTGCGCGTGAGAAGTCAACTCCGATTTCGTACTTGACGTTGCGGGCCGGCTTCAGCTCATAGTTGGTAGGGTCTACCATGTAGACGAGCCCGTAGGAGCGGCGCAGTTCCTTCTCCACGGGCCAGTAATTGAATTCCTGGATGTCGCCGTAGACCGGATCGGGCCAGAGCATCTCCATAGTGGGGAACTTGGTGTGGATGCCCCAGCCGGCGTAGATGCCGAACCCTCCCGGGATGTTGATCCTGATGTTGGCGCGGGGGTCGGCGTAGGGCTTCCTGTCGATGGCGAATGCGCGGCCGGCGCCGGCAAGGGCGCTCACCCGCAGGCCTGCGACCCATTCGAGGGTCAGGCCTGCGAGCGGGGCCTTGCCGGCCTCCTCCGCGAACACCGAAACCTGATGGCTCGCGGGGATGGCATAGTAAGGACGCGGGCGCGAACTCGACAGCGACGGGTACGGGCGGGTGATATCGAAGATTTCACCTTCGCCGATATTCTTGTCGAGGGTCCACTGTGCGCCGGCCTTGATCTTGTGGAACCCCGCCGCGAAGTCTGCCACGGCGCTCAGATATCCGTAGACGGGTACACTCTTTATAATATAGGAAGACTCGTAGCGCACCGGAAGGATGATGGCGTCCCATTCGCCGGGCTCGGTCGAGGCCGAATACGCCTGCTCGGCGCCATTCACCACATACCTCCAGCGGTCGGTGATATCGTTCTCAATGGTAAAGGATGCGTTTACGGCTAGTCTTCTGAAAAATGACTCGCCGCCCGCGGCGGAAAGGCTGTACGAGGCTGCCGCTTCGGCCTTGTTGTACGAGGCCTTATACGTCTCGACCGGGCCCATTGAGCCGAAATCCAGGTCGAGGTCGCTCTTTACATCGTCGAACGACCCGGTGTAGTCGAGCGAGAAGTCCAGTTCGCTGCGGTAGTCTCCGATCCATGTGTGGCCGGCCCTGACGCTGCCCGTCAACCTTCTGTAGTTCTGGCGGGGATTGCGCGGATCGGACTGCGAATCCAGGTAACCGATACCGGCGTTGAGGGTGTTGGAACCCCATTCGAAGTCCTTGCCGAGATAGACCAGCTTGGAGGTCATGTCGGCCTTGAACCTCGCGCGAAGGTCGGAGCCGCCCTTGCGGCGGATAATTTTCATGAGTCCGCTGGTAAGATCGCCATACTCAACCGAGGCGATGCCTCTTACCACCTCTACCGACTGGATGTCGTCCGTGCTTATGGTCCTGAGGTCTGTGCCAATGGAGTTGGTTCCCAGCGCGGCGTTGATTCCGACCGGCTTGCCGTCGACCAGTACAGCCGTACCGAGCGCTGATGTGGTGTAATTGGTGCTGATTCCGGCGGCGCTCCTGAGGTTGATGGGCTGGGGACTCGCGAGCACTGGGTCACGGGCGATTCCGCCGGGAAGAAGCTCGAGTATATCCTTGATGCTCGTGGGCTGGATATGCTTTATCGCTTCCTTGCCTATCGAAGATGCCGCCGTGACACCCTTCGTTTCTTTCGCGACCACCACCGCCTCCTGCAAAGTGAGGGTATCGGGATAATCGACCTCCTGCCCGTAGCTTCTTAGAGCTGCGAGCAGAATAAAAATTAAGAGAAATGTTGTGCGCGCGCGATTCATTAACCGGGGGCAAAGTTACCCCGGTATGAGAGCGGATGAAATCCCTACATTTTGGTAATCACGCGCCCTGACGGGCTGGCTGCATCCCTAACTGTTGTTAGGTGAGGGGCAGCTCCGGGCCTAGATATGGCCGCCGCCCTGGGCCTTGAGCTCTTCGTCGACTTTGTCTTTTTCCTGCATCAGCAGGTCGAGGAGCCAGTCTTTCTGTTCGTCGACAAGGCCGAGGTCGCGGCAGGCGCTCTCGTAACGTGCGATAACTGCCTCCTGATAGCGGTGGTAGACCATTGATTTGCGAATCTCCTCCTCGATGGTTTCGTGCTCTATCTCGTAGCTGTCTTTGTAGTACTCCTTGTAGACTTTTTCTGAAGTGTAGCGGATGCAGAAGAAAAACAGGCCGCTTGCCAGAATCACTATGCCGAGAATTCCCACGGCAAGCGGAACCTTCTGGATGAGGCCCAGCATTCCGAGGACGGATCCGACCAGGAAAATAAGCAGAGCGATCAGCTCGCTTGCGTGGTATTTGAACAAATCTTTCAGTTTCATAATCTCAACATATTAGTCTTGCGGTTCTGCAGGATCTTGATTCTGTATTCGTTTTCGGACTCCTTGGCTTCCATTGCCTTCTGGAAGGCACGGCGGTCGGCGAGCATCTGGTTGTTTTTGAGCCTCATCTCGTCGAGATTGCGCCGCAGCTGCCACTGACTGAGCAGGATGGCGAAGAAGGCGATGGCAAACATCACCAGGAAGCCCAGAAGGATGGTGAGCTGGTTGCGGGCCTTGAGCTGCTGGGCCTCCTCGCGGAGCTGCGCATTGTTCATCTCCGCGTCGAGGATGGCGAGGTCTTCATTCTGGACCCTGATATAGACGGAGTCTTTCTCTGTCATCAGCTGCGAGAGGTTCGCGTATGCCTTGTCGTAATCGCCGAGCTCCGCGTAGATCGACTGTTTGCCGTCGAGCCTGGACCGGATATTGCCCAGCGAATCGGTGCGGGCGAGGGCTTCTTTGAGCATCCCCAGCGAGCGGAGGTAGCTGATATCGATCCCATAGCGCGAGTCGGAATCGGCCTGGACGGCATAGAGGGGGTCGCTGACAAGCTTGGCGTAGGAATCGTGGAAGGCCTCGGTCTCGCAGTCCGCGTGGTAGAGGATGGTCCGGGTCATGAGGGCCTTGATCCTGAGGCCGGGGAAGAACTCGAGATACTCTTCGGCCATGGCGAGGTAGTCGGCGGCGGCATTGAAGTCTTTCATCTTCACATACTCCTGGGCGATAAGCAGATAGAGGTTGGGCAGATCCTGCTCCGACTTTGCCTCCTTGCAGAAGCGCACGGCCTTCTTCATGTTCTGGATCGCGAGGTAGGAGTTGTCGCGCGAACTCTGGATCAGGCCGACGATGCGGTAGGAGTACATCTTGCCGCTGGGACGCCGTTCGGACGAGGCCAGCCTCTCCATCGCGCGTGCTTCCAGGACGGCGTCGGAGGCGCGGCCGATGTGGACAAGATACTCGCAATACTCGTGGAGAAAAGTGAAGTAGAAGTCGCGGTATTCTTTACGGTCTCCCAGAAGTTGCTTGACTTCGAGCGCCGTTTCGTCCATCCTCGCATATTCACCCTGCGAGAAGCGGATCGGCATCTCGAGCGAGAGCGCCAGACATTTGTAGCAGATGTTGTCTTTGCGCACGCCGACGCTGTAGAGCGAATCCGCGAGAGCGAGATTGTGCGGGTTGAACTGCTGCATGCGGCCATAGGCGTAGCGCAGGAAGGTGTCCTGGTCTACACGAAGGCGATTGACTATCTGCCCGGCGGCGGAAAGGCACAGCAGGCAGGCGCACAGCGTTATGAGAAGTCTGCGAAGCACTTTCCCTATTTGCCCCGGGCTTCGACTATCTGCATCTGGGTGACGACGCACGCGAGAAGCTTTTCCATGATGATGGGCTTCATGATGAAATCGTCCGCTCCCATATTGAAACCTTTGACGACATCTTCGTTGGAGTTCAGGGCGCTGAGGATGACGATGCGGATATCGGCAGTCGCGGGGTCTTCCCTAAGGCGCCTGATGACCTCGAAGCCGTCGATGCCGGGCATCATGAGATCAAGCAGGATAAGGTCCGGTTTCTTGGCTGCTACAGCGTCGAGGGCCATCTGGCCGTTGGCTGCAGTGCGCATCTCGAAGTTGAATTTGGCGAGCATCTTCTGGACGAGCAGAAGATTGAGGGGGATGTCGTCTACAGCCAATACGTTGTACTTGGAGTAGTCGTGGTTTTGTGCGTAAAGTGGTGTCATTTTATGGTTTTGTTCTTATTCTTTTCATTCTTAAGTGCTGCAATTGCAGCGGCGAGACCTGCCGCAAGAAGCCCTACCGCGATCCGGAGCCAGGTCTGGACGCGTTTCTGGCGCGATGCCATCATCTTCATCTGGCTGTCATTCATCATGGCCGAAGTCTCCTCTATCTTGAGCCGGTTGAGCCTGTTGATATCGGCGTAGAGGGTCGAGATGATATTGGTGCCGAGCCAGGCGGCAACGTCCTGGCGGTTTCTGCTGATTGCAAGGTCTCTGAGGTAGATTATCTGCTGGCGAACTCCCACCCTCGATGCTTCTGCGGTAAACTCATTGAGGGGCTTGTCCGCCAGGAGGGCGTCGATGCAGCGGAACGTTTGGACCCCGCCGGTGAACGCCACCCGGAATGAATCGTCTCCCAGGCAGAAGTCGCGATAAGCCTTGTACTTGTCGAAATGGCCGTCAAGAGCAGCCAGCTGGGCTTTGTAGAAGATGATGCGGAGTGTGTCAGGGCCGGTCAGCGCAGTCTCTTCTGCCTTGTTGTAGTAGAAGCGGGCGGAGTCGGAGCCGCGGTGATATGTGTCGGCAAGATCGCAGTACGGACGTGTCATGCTCTGACGGCGGATTCGCGAATCAGAGGATTTGCCCCAGGTGTCGACTACGCTGCGGAGGTATTTGCGCGCGCTGTAGATGTCGTTCTGGCGCAGGTAGAGCGTCGCGATATAGCGCTGGCTCTGCCACAGGCCGTACTCGTCGTTGTTGCGCGCGGCATGGTCCATCATCTCGGCGAGGAGATTCTGGGCGTGGATTTCCTGCCTGGTGTTGATATAGTATGTCTGCGTAAGTTCGTAGGCGTAGTAGAAGTACTGGGTGTTGCCGCTCTCCTGGGCTACCGCCATGGTTTCGCGGCGCTGCTTCTCGACAGATTCGTTGGCCTTGTCGCGGTCGGCTGCCTCCCGGGCG
>CAMNNY010000071.1 GCA_946546175.1 uncultured Bacteroidales bacterium | reverse complement strand
CCATAGCCGAGAAGAAGCTCGGCTGGAAGGCTCAGCGCACGCTTGACGAGACCCTCGCTTCCGCCTGGGCCTGGGAAAAACGTCTGGCTGGAAAGTAGAGGCTAATTGAATTGCAGGAAGGTGTTTTTGCGTGCATTTGCCCGGAATAGGGTCGCGCAAGCGACAGCACGCAAAAGTACCTTCCGGTAATTTATTTACAAGCGTAGAGGCTTATAATGTTCAGGATGACATTATAAGCCTTTTCCATTGACTCCACGGGGACCCATTCCATCTTGCCGTGGAAGTTGAGCCCGCCTGCGAAGATATTGGGGCAGGGAAGTCCCATGAAAGAGAGGTTCGCTCCGTCGGTACCTCCGCGGATGGGCTGCACCTTGGGCTTCACGCCTGCATTCTCCATCGCCTTCATGGCAATCTCCACGATCTGATAGTGCGGCTCCACCTGCCCACGCATATTGTAGTACTGGTGGCGGATTTCGACAGTCGCGGTGCCTTCGCCGTACTTGGCGTTGATGAAGTCGGCGCACTGCTGCAGAAGTTCCTTCTGGCGCGCGTGCTTAGTGAGGTCATGGTCGCGAAGGATGTATGAGAAGGTGGCCTGCTCGACCGTGCCCTTGAAGGAGATGAGGTGGAAGAAACCTTCGTAGCCCTCGGTGTACTCGGGGCGCTGCTCCACGGGCAGAAGCGAATTGAGCTCCTGGCCGATGAGGATGGCGTTTTTCATCTTGCCCTTGGCCATGCCGGGATGGACGTTGCGGCCCTGGATGCGGACGGTAGCCGCGGCGGCATTGAAGTTCTCGAACTCGAGTTCGCCGACCTCGCCGCCGTCCATTGTGTAGGCGTAGGTCGCGTCGAACTTGCCGACGTCGAACTTCGCCACCCCGCGGCCGATTTCCTCGTCGGGGGTGAATCCGATGCGGATGGGGCCGTGCTTGAACTCGGGATGCTCCACGATATACTGCACTGCGCTCATGATCTCGGCCACGCCCGCTTTGTCGTCGGCGCCAAGGAGAGTAGTGCCGTCGGTGGTGATGATGGTTTCGCCTTTATGGGCGAGGAGTTCGGGGAACTCGGCGGGGTCGAGGCAGAGGCCGGGCACGCCCTTCAGGGCGATCGGAGAGCCGTCGTAATCGGGAATGATCTGCGGCTTTACGTCTTTGCCGGAAGCGTCGGGGGAGGTGTCTACATGGGAGATGAAGCCGATGGCGGGGATGTCGCCCTCCACGTTTGCGGGGATCTTGCCCATTACGTAGCCATACTCATCGAGGGTGGCCTCGACGCCCATGGCGAGAAGCTCGTCGCGCAGCAGGCTCAGCAGGTCGAATTGCTTGCGGGTGCTGGGCTGGGTCTCGGATTCTTCGTTGGACTGGGTGTCGATCGCGACATAGCGCAGGAATCTGTCCTTAATGTTTTCCATGTTCTTCTCTCTCCTTTTGCTTCTTGTAGTATTCTATGTATTTGTCGAGTATTTCCTGATCCTTGCGGGCCTCTTCCTCTGCGGCCTTGATCTCCTTGAGCTTCTTCTCGCGGGCTTTCTGGGCGGCTTTCAGCGAATCTGCCCTGGCCTTCTCGGCATCGCGCGCATCGAGCTCGGCCCATCTTGCCTCGCGCGCCTCCATCCTTGCCTTGCGGCGCTCGGCGATGCGGGCCCGCCACTGTAGGAAGCGCTGGATAAAGGTCTTCTTCTCTGTCGGCTGTGCGGCTTTAGACAAGCTGTCGCTTAAGGCGAGCGAATCCCGCACCTGCAGGCTGTCGGCTGCGGCCAGACTGTCACGCAGAGCAAGACTGTCTCTTAAGGCCAGGCTGTCTCTGAGCGCAAGACTGTCCTTGATGGCGAGCGAGTCTTCAGCTATCTTAAGATCGGCGTCGAGTGCGGCCACCTCTTGGGCTGTCTTCTTGTCCGCTTTCTTAGGGTGAGGTCTGTGGCTTTCGTCAATAGCCGCGTAGACGCTCTTGATATAGCCGGGGAAGTAGATGTCTGTCTGCTTGAATTTTGCCCGAGGGTGCTTGGCGTACTTTGCCCTTTCGGACTTGCGGACGGTCAGCGTGGTGATACTCTTCTTGCCGGTCGGCTTGCGCTCTGGCTCCCACTTGAATCCCTTGAGATAGCGGTCCGACTGAGGAAACTGCACAACCGGATAGGCGTCGTTTTTGGGCTGTTCGAAGTAGTAGATTCTGTCGATATTGCCGTCTACGAACGTACCGGAGAGCATTTTGCTTTCCACTTTGTTGACGGTAGACAGTGCTCCGTTTTCCTCAAGGAAGAAGACTGCGGTGGATCCGCCGATGGCGTCAAACCTCGTGAGGACTGTGGTCGAGTCGAAATATGCCATGACTTCAGCACCCTTGATCTGGTCGTAGAGAAGGGTGTCTTCCTGCGTCACGATCATTGCGTTTGACATCAGGCTGGCGCGGTCGACATGGCTGTTTCTGATAAGCACGTTGAGGCTGTCGGCGTAGTACTGCCGGCGACCTTCGTTCCAGACCATGGGGTTGATGTAGAACCTGGCTATGGAGTCGAGGTCGGTGTAGCGCAGCGAGTCGCAACGAACCTGCATGTCATGACGGTAGATCTTGACATTGCCGACCGCAACTGCGAATCCTACCTTAGTGGAGTCCGGCGGCGGGATGTTCGCAAGCGAATCGGCCCGGGCGATCGAGTCGGCAAGCGCTTTTGCCGCAGAGTC
>CAMNNY010000070.1 GCA_946546175.1 uncultured Bacteroidales bacterium | reverse complement strand
GCAGGCTCGGAAAGAGGCTCCGTCGAATTGCCGAAGGCAAGCTCGAACTCACGCACACGCAGGTCGAAGGCCTTCTGATCAAACTCCCTGCCCTGCTCCACGGCCTCGATCGCGGCAGCGGCGAACATGTCCCAGCGGGCTTTGTAGTAATTGTAGAAAAGGCCGCTCCATTGGCGTGAGGCATAATCGGTGAGCTGCCCTGCCCCGCCCCATGAAGCCAAAAGCGTGCGGGCGCTGCGTTCGTAGTAGTCCTTCTCTTCGGCTGTCTTTCCCATCGCGCGCGCGCCGTCGATCCAGCGCTGAAGCGAGAAACGGTCGTCGGAAGCAAGAAGTTGCTCGACAGAATCCATGAATACGTCGGCAATGTCCCATGTCCACTTCATCGCCTGCACGTCACGGTCTTCGTAAGCCGATTTGAACATCTTGAAGCAGTACTCGAAACGATTCTCCATCACCTTGGTCCCGAGTGCTACAAGATCGAAACGGATATCTTCGCTCTTACAGCCGCTTTCGACCAGAAGCGTGAAAGCCTTTTCGAGGGTGTCGGGGTCACAGAAATCATAGCCGCGGGTCGGGGCCTGGTGAGTGTCGGGCTCGAACGAAGGCCTGCGGCACATAAGCGAGTTTACGCTCGATACCGCCTGCTTCGTGTAAATCTCGTGGCAGAGGATCTCCCATGCCTCACGCACCTTTTCGTTGCCGTGCCCGCCCCGACGGTCAGCGAGTTTTTCTATCCAGCGCTTGTCGCACTCGGGGAATGCCCAGGCCTTGTCGAGGGTGTATTCGAAGAGGAATGGAGAGATTCCAAAACCCTCCAGAGTACATCCGATGCCGGCGGGAGCAGCGGCAAGACCTTTTTCAAGACGGCTGCCGAGGTCGTCGAAATTGCCCTCCAGCAGGGTGTTACCGCCGAAATTCCCGAGGAAACACAGGTAATACGGCTGGCCGTAAAAGCCCTCGGTGTATTCCCAGATCATCGACTTCTCGATGAAGTAGTCAAGCATGATGACCTTGCCCTTAGGCACGCTTCCAAGATAAGCCTTGATAATCTCGGGAGTCCAGTGAGCCCGGTCGTAGTACATCATCCAGCCCATCTGGAGCCAGATTGCTTCAGGATCTGCAGCGGCGAGGGTCTCATAAACATGGTGTGAGATGCGCGAGAGTTCTGCGGGATCCCACGGGCCGTGATCGAAAAAGTCCACCTCGTTGAAGATGTCGAGACCATAGATGTGGTCCGTCCCGAACATCTCGGTCTGGGCGTCGATATAGAGTTTCTGGATCTTTGCGAAAGCAGGATCGTCGGGATGGAGCATGTATGTGCGACACTCTTCGCCGAAACCGTCCCACAGGCTGACCGGCCTGATGTCGGCACCTTCCGGCAGGATGGCTTTCATGTCGACGGGGATATGGCCGCTGAAAGCGCTGAGAACGGGCTTCATCCCGAGCTGGCGCTCTCGCTTGAGTATGCGCTTCTGGAGCTCGGCCTGACTGTCGATCCACCCCTGCGGAAGAGGGCCCATCCAGCGGTCGATGTTCATCATGCGCTGCCACGGAAGGAACGGCGGAGCCGTGAAATATGCCCGGATCTGATCGTCCGTCATGCCCATCTCCTTCCACACCTTCTGCCAGACCGCCTCCTGACCGGTGATCGCGAGCGGCCTGTTGATTCCGTTCAGGGCCATCCAGTCTATCAGCCTCTCCCAGTCCTTCCACTGCCACCACACTAGCGAATAGCCGAAGGTGCAGTAATTAAGGAAGAAGCGCTCTCCGACCCTGGCTTCGACGCGCACGGGCTCCTCCGGAAGAGGGAGCATATCCGGCATGTCGACTGCATCGCTTGCATACCATGACACTGTCGCATCGCAGTAGTTCTTGAGGTAGTAGTTGAGTCCCACCGCCATGCAGTTCGAATTAGGTCCGCTGATGACGACCTTTCCTTTCCGGGCAGACAGCGTGAAGACGTCGGCAGAATCGGCAGTGCGCTCGAATCTGAAGCGAGATGCTTCCGAAGGAATGATGCGTCTTGCGAGTGAAGCCGCAGCCCTTTCTTCGGGATCAGAACAGGAGATCGCCAATGTTGAAAAGGCTGTTAATGCAAGCAATAACAGATAACAATTATGTTTCATGGCTTGATTACTAAAGGTCAAACTTCTCACACTCGACACCCTTGAAATTGTATGCCATTTCCTTTTTCTGGGAGTCGGAAGCCATCAGCAGTACCATGCTGAGCACCTCGGCATCGAGCGGGTCTTTTGAAACCACACAGGAAAAACTGCGTGATTCATCTACTTTATGGGTCAGAGGATTGACGATGTGTCCTGAGCATTCAGGCGTATTTCCTGAGATGCACAGGCACCCGTCGCTGAGTTCAAAATCTTTGATTTCTTCTTCGGCATAGGGATTCTCAAGGGTAAAGGTCCATGCGCCGCCGTAGGGATGCTTACCCTGCGCCATGAGCGCGGAATCGCCCATATTGACGAAGTAGTCCTTGGACTTGCCGGCCTTAAGAATGAGGGCAAGCCTTCGCAGGATATACCCCTTAATGAAGCCGTCGAAATCGATATCTTTGTCTTCGCCCTTGCTGATATCGAACAGCCCTTTGGTCTTGATAAGATAGGACTCACATAGATTCAGGGCCTCTTTCATCGTCTCGCTTGTCTCGATCTCCACCTTTGAGGAGTTGAGAAGCGAAACCTCGCTCTGAGGGTCTGCCCTGTTGAAGGTTTTGTCGAGAGATGACAGCTCTTTTGTAATCTCGGACCAGACGGCATAGGCTTTCTTCTCTTGAAGCCCGGCAATCTGGATCCGCAGGTCGGTACCGAAGATTCCGGACACAGTCCCTGTAAAGAGCGATGCTCCTGATGAATACGAACTCTGTGTGCGCATAATTACTGCTTCTTGTAGAATCCCATAACTGTACCCACCGTACGGTTTTCGGTGCCGCCGCTCATATTGGACTCCAGCGAATTGATTCGTTTTCCGTTAAGGGTCATGGCGGTAGAGCCGCCACCGTCGAAGTTGCATGCGCCTTCGCATCCGAGGCCGAGCATCAGCTGGGCGAGCTCTACGATGGAGGCTCCCCTGCTGGCCTTGATACGGCCGTCACAAACAAAGAGGATGATCTTGCCGTCGGGGGTATAACCTACCGCCGTACGGTCGGGAGTAATCGAACTGTTTGTGAAAATATCGAGTGCGACCTGCTCGTAGTTGCGTACGAAGTCAGTTCCGTCCATGGTCACATCGGTGACGACCTTACCGTTTTTGACAAGCAGAGGTCCGGCGCACATCGCATAATAGGGTTCGAAGACAAAGGTATTCGAAGGATAATTCTCTTTTACCGTATTGTAGGAGTTGACATTCAGGATGTTGGGCTCAGGCTCATTGAAGTAGTAAGTCTGCTGGTCGCCACTCTTGGCGGTCCAGAAAGCGTAAGGCTTCTGCTCGCGGTCAACTCCGAAGGCTCCTCTGGGCACATCCGCCCACTTGGCCAGCGTGATTTTTCCTTTGTCTGCGGAAAAGTCTCCTGTCTCATGGGTAGTCATGTTGAAATAACCGGCGTTGGTCATGACGTAGCAGTCATTGTGGTACCAGTTCTCGAGCGTGGCGAACTTGCCGAACTCGAAACGGAACTCCACATTGCCCTTGGTCACGTCCGCGATTGCATACCATGCATTGAAAGGACGGCCATTGAGTTCATCGGTTGTTTTGTAGACCTTGATGTCCTCGGGGAAACCCGAAGGGGTGATCTCTGTCCAGTTGAGCTTGATCGGTCCTGAGGCCTCTCCAAGCTTCACGTTCAGTTCTTCGGTGCTGTAAAGGACGCCATGCTCTTCTGTCTCGACATAGCCCCTGAGGTGGTAGGTCTTATCGTGGTCCATCGAAGCTGAAGTGACAGCCTGGGTCATGGTTGCCTTGTAGACCGGGCCATGCTGACGGCCGTCGGCCACGGTAGGAGCTGCGTTTTCGCTCCAGCAAAGACCATAACTGAGCACGGCGTTCTTTCCTCGGGCCGAGTAATTCTTGATGGAATAGCTGACGGCTACCGAAGTAGGCGTCGTAGTAAAGCTATCTTCAAGCGAAATACGGGGCAGTGAACTGTAATCGAAAACCTCGATATTCTTGTAGATGATCTGCGAACTGACCTTGAGTTCGGCACCCTTGGCCTGGACTCCTATATTGTACTTGCGCCCCGCCTCAAGGCCTTCGGTGATGGTATACGCGGTCACATCAGGATCGAGAACGGCGATTTCGCTCTGACCCGAGTCGTCACGCATCCAAATGGAATAGCCGAGTTCCTTGTCGGAGTTGTCTTCCCAGGTGATATCCACTACAGTGGAATACTCCCTTTGGGTAAGTGTAACCTTTGTAGGGTTATCGAGAGGCTTCTCGTAAACCTCCTTCTCGGGTTTCGAGCCGCAGCCCGCAATGGTTGCGAGCATTGCGGCAAGTGCAAGTACATTAGTTTTAGTCATAGTGAAAGATGATTATTATCTCCTTTTCTGGTTACGCATCTGCTGCTCCTGAAGCTTCTGGGCCTCTTCGAGGCGCTGCTGCCATTTGCTCTTGGGAAGCGGTTTGCCCTTGGAGGCTTCTACCTGGGCCCTTACCGCATCGGGATTGACAACCCACTTGCGGATGACGAAGGTCTCGATAATAGCGATAAGCTGCGAGAGAAGGTAGTAGTAGCTGAGGCCGGAAGAGAGGCTGTTACAGATGAAGAACATCATGATAGGCATCATCCAGACGCTCATGAACTGCATCGACTTCGCACTGGGGTCGTTGCCTGCGCTCTGCTGCGACATTGTCATCTTGCTGTAACCCCACATCACGACTGCCATAAGCAGTGCGAAGAGGCTGAGGTGGTCGCCGATGAGCGGCACGCGGGTACCGAAGTCAACTATCGAATCGTATGCGCTGAGGTCCTCAGCCCAGAGGAAACTCTGCTGGCGCAGCTCGATCGAGGCCGGGAAGAACCTGAACATAGCCCAGAGGACAGGGAATGTAAGGAGCGTCGGGAGACAGCCGCCAAGGGTATTGACTCCCGCCCGCTTGTAGAGGTCCATGGTGGCCTGCTGCTTTTTCATCTGGTCGTTCTCGCCCGAGTACTTCTTGTTGATTTCCTCGATATAGGGCTTGAGAGCGGCCATCTTGGCAGACGACGCATAAGACTTGTAGGTGAACGGCAGGGTGACTATCTTGATCACGAGGGTCATGATGAGAATGATCAGACCGTAGTTCGAGATAAAGCGGCTGAGCCAGTCGAACATCGGGATGATGAAGTACCTTGTGAACCAGCCTACGAGCCAGCCACCCAGAGGGATGATCTTCTCGTACTTATGGTCAAGACTCTTGAGCGTCTTGAAATGGTTGGGGCCGAAATAATACTCCAGAGGTATCTGGATGTCCTGACCGGGCATGATGTCCACTCTCATTGCAGCCTCGCAGGCCATCAGGTTGTGGTTGGGATCGGTATCGCCCTGGTAAGCCACGGAAATGTCGCCGGAGCTGAACTCCTTGGGAGCGCGCACGATCATCGAGAAGAACTGCTGCTGGAAGGCGAACCATTCGAGTTTCGAACTGATTTTCTTGGACTGGTTGCGACCTCTGCCCATCTCGACGGGCTTCTTCTCGCCCTCGAAATAATAATCCACCTTGGAGTACTGGGACTCGTTCTTGTAGCCCTTCTCCATTCGCGGGATCATGGTCGAAAAGTCAAGGTCTACCGAGCCCACATTCCTGGGGATAGGCACTCCTACGAATGAGAGGAGATTGTCGACCGAGTATGATCCTTCGTGGATGGCATAACTCTGCTCGATGTAACCGCCACCTTCGAAAGGAAGCCTCATCACCACGCTGGAGTCAGTCTTCTCCGCCACCTCGAATACGAAGTCAGTGGTTTTGATCTGCTCGCCGACATAAGCGTTTACTTCGAATTTGTTCTGGCCTTCCTTGAAGATATAAAGGTCTGAACCTCCGTAATTTGTAAAGTCTTTGATGCGAACGGAAGCGATCTGCGCGCCCTTTGTATTGAAGGCAATCTCAAACTTGTCGTTCGAAAGGGTTATGGTCTGTGCCTCCAACTTGCGTGCTGCGTCGAGTCCGGCGTCTTTGTAGATACGCTCGGGAGCCTTGACCGCCGGCGCCTCGACTTCGGACTGCTCTGCCTGCTGAGGCTCGAGGAGAGCCAGCTCGGCCGCCCTGGCGGCTTCTACTCGTGCTATTGAATCTTGTTGTGCCTGCTGAAGAGCATACTGCTCCCTGGCTTTGCGATTCTGGAAGAAAGTAAATCCGAAAAGGACTACTCCCATCAGAATAAAACCGATAATAGAATTTTTGTCCATTAAACTACTGTTCTGCTTCTTCCTTGCGGATTTGTTCCTCTATCTCCTTCAACTCTGCCTTTGCTTTCTCGAGCCTCTCCTGCATCTGGCGGATAAGCGGCTCGGAATTCTTGGAACTTGAGAAGAAACCGATATTGTTTTCGAAAGTTATTATGTCCTGCTGGAGGGCGTTGTAACGGCGGATAAGATCCGACTTCTGCGAACGCGCGGAAGCTGACTGAGGGAAGGCCTCGGCCATTGCTTCTTTGTAGGCCTGGGCGACAGCGTCCTTTTCCTTGAAGGGAACGAAACCGATAGCTTTGTAACGCTCCTCGAAAGCGGCGCGCGCTTTTTCAGGATTCTCCCCGTCGGCAGGCTTGAAGGCTTTGATCTCAGCGATAAGCGCCTTCTTGGCCTTGAGGTTGGCATAGAAGTCGTTAGCCGGCTTGGCGTTTTTGTCGCGCTCGGCAAAGAAATAGTCACAGGCAGCACGGAAACGCTTCCAAAGCTGCTCGGATTTTTTGTGCGGGACGGCAGGGAGCTCCTTCCACTGCTTCTGGAGAGAGATAAACTGGTCTGTTGCCTTCTTCCAGTCGGTGCTGGTCTTGAGCTCTTCGGCTTGGGCTATGAGGTTTTCACGGGCTGCCACAGCGGCATCAATCCCGCCCTTTATTCCAAGGAAATACTCCTTCTTACGCTCGTAGAATTTGTTACATGCCGCGCGGAAACGCTCATAAATCTTCTGGTTGTCCTTGCGGGTGGCGAAACCTATCTTGCGCCAATCGGCCTGAATCTGCTCTATCTCTTTCGAGAGTGCGTTCCACTTGCCGGCATCGGCGATATCTTCCCGCGAAGCAATCTCCTCCACCTTTTCGCAAAGGGCTTCCTTGGCGGCGAGATTAGCTGCAAAAGATTTCTTTATATCCTCAAAATGAGCCTGATAACGCTTGTTGATTATAGCGGTAGCCGCCTTGAACCGATCCCAGATAGACTCACGGTACTCTTTGGCAACCGGGCCGAGTTCTTTCCACTGCTCATGGAGCTTCTGAAGTTCGCCGAAGGCACCGACTACATCCTCAGACTCTGCCAGCTTCTCAGCCTCCTCGCAGAATTTCTCCTTTGCCTCGAGGTTCTTCTTGAAATCGAGGTCGCGCAGTTCGTGGTTGATCTGCACCATATCGTAGAACTTTTCGACGAGGAACTGGTATGTGTCGTTGATATCCCTGAAATCGGCGGCCGGCACCGGACCGGTCTCCCTCCACTTCGCCTGTATCTCACGCAGAGCCGGGAACGCAGTCTGCACGTCGTTGAGATTCTCCACGAGATCCTTGAGCTCGGCTATCACTGCCTTCTTCTTCTCAAGATTCTCGGCCCGCAGGGCGTCCTGCTCGCGGTTATAGACGGCCTTTTCTTTTTTGTAATCGGAATAGACTGCCTTGAAGGTTTCCTCCTGCTCAGAGAATTTCTCTTCAACGTTTTCTCCGGCTGCCTCGGCTTCTGCCTTAAGCCTGCCGAGCAGCTTGTAGAATGCGGACTTGACCGATTCAACATCTTTCCCACGCTCCATACGGTCCTCGGAAGCACCTATCTGGCGGAGGGCGACAATGAGTTCGTCAAGCGAAAGATTCTCAAGTTCTGTACTTGTCATATCAAATGAGTTATAAATCTCACAAATATAACAAATTTTGGGTATTTTTGCAGCATGAGAATCGATATCCTTTCAGTAGTCCCCGAGCTCCTCGACAGCCCCCTGAGCCACAGCATAGTAGGCAGGGCCGTCAAAAAGGGCTTGGTTGAAATCCACGTCCACAATCTCCGCAAATACGGCATCGGTCCGCGAAAAAATGTCGACGATTATTCGTACGGCGGCGATGCGGGCATGGTGATGATGGTGGAGCCGGTCTTCAAGATGATCGAAGAGCTCAAGGCAGAACGCCACTACGACGAGATTATCTATATGTCTCCGGACGGGGAGATTCTCGACCAGGGTATCGCCAATTCCCTGTCGCTGCTCGAAAATATCATCATCCTGTGCGGGCACTACAAAGGCATCGACCACCGTATCCGCGAGCATCTCATCACGAGGGAGATCTCGGTCGGCAATTATGTAGTGAGCGGCGGAGAGATCCCCGCCGCACTTCTTGCCGATTCTATAATCCGCCTGATTCCCGGAGCGCTGACCGACGAGACTTCGGCCCTGTCGGATTCTTTCCAGGACGACCTTCTCTCCCCTCCCGTCTATACCAGACCTGCCGAATTCAACGGCTGGAAAGTTCCGGACGTGCTTCTGAGCGGCAATCCCAAACTGATTCAGGCCTGGCAGGACGAGCAGGCTCTCGAGCGCACGAAAGCCCTCCGCCCCGAACTTCTCTCTAAAAAGTAAATTCCGCTATCGGTGCTGCCGGAAGCAGCGCTTTGTGGACGGGCCACGCCTTAGCCTTCATCCTGAAGGAGACTTTGGCGCGCAGGTCCTCCGACGAGGCGCCGAAGTGGGCCGTGTAAGTCCCTGCGGCTGTCTCCCAGGCAGAAGTCTTCTCATTGAACGAAGCCAGCGTATAGTCTTCGAGTTCGAGCGTGAGGGTCTGCGACTCTCCCGGCTTCAGTTCATCAGTCTTTGCGAAAGCCTTCAGTTCGCGCTCGGGCTTGACGAGTCCGCCTTCTGGAGCGCTGACATAAAGCTGTACGGCTTCTTTGCCTGCAGCATTTCCAGTATTTGTCACCGTAATCTTGGCAGTCAGCTTACCATTTGAGGAGACCTTTATCGAAGGCTTCGAGTAAGAGAACTCCGTGTAGCTCAGGCCATAGCCGAACGGATACGACACCGGCTTGCCGCTGGTACAGAAATACCGGTAGCCGACCCATATCCCCTCAGCA
>CAMNNY010000069.1 GCA_946546175.1 uncultured Bacteroidales bacterium | reverse complement strand
GTCGACCTTAAAGAAGGTGAAATCATCCGTCTTTCCGCACAGCTGAAGTGGGGAGCCGACACCAACGACAACGGTCTCTTCTGGCTGTGCATCGGCCCCAAAGCTAATAAAGAGGATGAACATCCGACCGCAACTGATGACAATATCTTCGTTCAGTTCTTCAACTGGTGGTCACAGGGCGATGAAACCCCAGGCACACCTGTTCCCCCGTATGACGGAGACCTTACCGGTAGCGAGGGTTACTCTCAGGGTGACGACTGGGGATTCTCATCACCGGTCGATGCACTCGGAGAAGGTATGGGCGTATGCTTTACCGCTCCCGCCGACGGAACATACTACATAATGTTCGAGGTTCGCAATGTATGGAGTTTCACCTACTTCGGCAAGCCTTACTTCATCGACGAAGTGAGCGCACAGATCGTTCTTTAGTCTTTTTGGTACAGGGCGGCTGACCCTGCCCTGTATCCCTATTTATTATTACATTTGTACGATGAGAAAACCGACCATCATTATTGTCGCGCTGTGTCTGGCGGCCCTCTGGGTTTACGCTCAGGACTCCGACAGCCGTTTCATGAAGTCATTCACAGAGAATTTCAGCGGCTCCAAGCCTGCAAATTTCGGCACCAACGGCAGCGCTCTGCGCTACTTCAGCGGAGTACATTCCCTGTGTGAAGAGAATTCCGACGTGATGCTTATGCGCATCAACCCCTCCGATCCTGCCGGAGCAGGCCGCGGCCCTGAGATCTCGACTCCCAAGCTGACTCATTTCGGCACCTATTCAGCCCGCATCCGGGTCCCTGACGTGAAGGCAGCGCAGCCCAATGTCGGCGTCGTGGTCGGTTATTTCACCTACCGGTTTACCCGCGGTTTCGGTCTCAGTGAGATAGACTTCGAGTGGCTCATCGCCGACCCTACTCTTATCTATATCGGCACATGGACCTCCGACCCCAACAACGTCAATAACCTTCAGCGGGTAGGAAGGACTGTCAACCTTGCGAAGGGTCAGATCCTCTATACCAACTACCGTTCCTACCACGACGGCAACCGCAACCACGACTTCAGCGCCGATGACGATGCTGCGCTCTCGCCGCGCACCATCCCCGCCATCAGCGGCTACGATGCCTCCAAGCAGTTCTATGTCTACGGTTTCGACTGGTATCCCGACAGGCTCACCTGGTGGATCGAGCACCCCGATACGGGCGAGAAGATCGTCCTGTGGGACTACCAGGGGACTACCCCCAATTTCTCCGGTATCCCCCAGCCCCCGACCACCTATCTGCTCAACTTCTGGCATACCAACGACTGGGCTGTCGACACCAATCCCCGCTCCAAGGAAGCTCCCAAGTATCCTTACATGCTCGAGGTTGACTGGATGAAGTACGAGCCCTACGATGCGCTCAATATCGAGTGGAGGCAGAAAAACAACTATTGATATCTATGAGGACAGGTAAGACCATAATCTTGTTGATTGCATCATCGCTGCTGCTGTCCGCCTGCGGAGGCAAGGACCCTTATACATACAGGGGCCCTGTCCATACCAATCCGGCAGACACCGGCGCGACTCCTCCCGGCCCGGTCGACACGACCGATGTTCCGCAGCCGCCCGCTCCGCCGACCCCGGTCGAGGTAACGCTGCTGGACCCTTTCACCGAAGAGTTCGATGCGCTCTCTACCGACAAGCTTGTGTTTTCACGCGACCCCCTCAAGCCCGACTACCGCTATTTCAGCGGATTCCCCTCGCTGAGCGAGTCAGGCAAGACTGTCCTGATGCTGAGACTCAATCCTGCTGATCCTTCCGGCGTCGGAGCGCTTGCCTCTGCCCAAGGTTTTTTCGAGGAGGGCTCCGTCAGCGTGCGGGTGCGCATCCCCGATATTTCCTCGGTACAGCCCAAACTCGCTGCTGCTTTTGAGCTCGCCCTATGTACTCCGGACGGGACCGACGCCGTGAAGCTGAGCCTGCCTCTTGCGCAGAGCTCAAAAGTCACGGTCAGTATTGGCGAAAACGAGCAGACTCTGACCCCTTCGTTGTCGGGATTCAAGTCCTCATCGAAGTTCTATATCTACGGAATCGACCTTGGGGCCGGCTCTGTCAGCGTCTGGGTCAAGGCTTCCGCCTCCGCCGAAAAGACGGTGCTCGCCGAGTTTACCGAAGGCCTGCCTTCCGGGCCCCTTCGTCCTGTCATTCGTTTCTCCCACACCTCTCCCGCAGCCCTCTACCCCTACGAGGCCGAGGTGGATTGGGTAACATACCAGAAAGACTGATGAAAAGACAAATACTCGCCCTCGCGGCGCTTCTGCTCGGCACATTGGCTTCTGCCCAGCAGGCACCCGTGTTCCACGGAGCATTTACCGAAGATTTTTCCGGCCATGCATCGGAGTACTTCAACTACAATTATCGCCCTTCCGGCGAAGATTTCCGTTACTTTTCTGGTTTCGCATCCCTTAGCGAACCCGGCACGGAAGTAATGCTCTACCGGATCGATCCCGCCGATCCTGCCGGCGCAGGCCGCGGACCGGAGATCATCTCCAAGGACTATACTTTCTATGGCTCGTACAGTGCGCGCATAAAGGTGCCCGATGTACGTGATGTCCAGCCCAACGTGGGCGCGGTGGTTGGGTATTTCACCTACAACATTGACCGTGAATTCGGCCAGAGCGAGATCGACATCGAATGGCTCATCGCCGACCCGCGCATCATCTATGTGGGCACATGGACAGGCAAGAGGGGAGCCCACAACCGCGTAGGCCGCATCATCAACCTTGCAACCGGAGAGATACTCGAGACTATCTGGCGAAGTGAAGTCCGCCATCCCGACGGTACGGTAACCCGCGTGCCCAACACGGCGTTCAAGGGCCGTCAGAACAGGCCTTCGCGTATTGCTCCGATCGAGGACTACGATGCCTCTGCCCGCTTCTATGTCTACGGCTGGGACTGGTACCCCGACCGCCTTGTATGGTGGATGGAGCACCCCGAAACCGGAAAACGTATCGTCCTGTGGGATTACAAGGGCAAAGTGGTCTTCCCCGACCAGCCCTCAAAGACCGGCGTGCCCTGCCTGAAGAGCAAGTATCGCCTCAACTTCTGGCACACAAACAACTGGCCCGTCGAAACCAACCCCGCCTCCATCGAAAAGCCCCTCTACCCCTACGAGCTCGAGATCGACTGGATGTCCTACACCCCCTTCGACAAGTACAATCCGTACCTTAAGAAGTAGCCTTCCTGCGCGCCAGGTGTGAACCACTCTCGTGCAAGGTGGTCGGGGCGTTTGTGCAAGGTAGACGCTACTTTTGTGCAAGGTGGTCACCCTATTTGTGCAAGGTGTGCTTTCGTGTTTACCACCTTGCACGGCCGATCTGCCCCTCAATGCCCTCTGGCCCATTCGGGGCGTGCAAGGTGTGCGGCATAAAATCACACCTTTCACGCCCGACGCCCTTATCCGTCAGTAAAACAGCCATTTTACTAACCAAATCACTTTCTGAGACCCATTCCGTCAGCAAAATGGCCGATTTACTGACGAACTTCGTGGTAAGCACGGTCTTGCCCCTGCAGGAGAGAATTGTCGGAGGTAGCAGTGTCAGTGCGCAAAAGACAGGGCCAAAAAGCGTGGCACTTATCGTCTTGTTCCTCAGGTTATTAAGTAAAAGGATATACTCGTTTTGGAGTACATCCTTTTACTTAAAGAGGTAACATTCAGAGACTTAAGTGCCACGCACTGAAAGAGAACGTGCGAGATCGCGCTGCGCCGAGCTCGTCGGGGCGGCTTATCATACGGGGGCAGCAAAGCTTCCCCCGAACCCCCTGCGGCCTTTTCGCCCTCTA
>CAMNNY010000068.1 GCA_946546175.1 uncultured Bacteroidales bacterium | reverse complement strand
GCGAGCCATGAAGATCATCATGGCGATGGCGAGCTCAGCCACGGCGTTGGAGTTCTGGCCGGGGGTGTTCATCACGACCACACCGGCTTTGGTAGCAGCCTCGAGGTCGACATTGTCGTAGCCCGCGCCTGCGCGCACGACTATCTTAAGTTTGGGAGCCGCGGCGATAACCTCGGCGGTCACTTTGTCCGAACGGATGATGATGGCCTCGACGTCTTTTACCGCCGCGACCAGATCGGCCTGCTCGGGGTATTTCTCGAGCTTAACGACCTGATGGCCGGCGGCCTCGAGTATCTCTGTGATGCCTTTGACGGCAGCTGCCGCGAAGGGCTTCTGGGTTGCGAGAAGAACTTTCATGGCTTATGCGTGGAGTTTTTCGAACTCCTGCATGCAGGCGACGAGGGCCTCTACGTCTTCGAGGGTGCAGGCGTTGTAGATCGATGCGCGGAATCCGCCCACGCTGCGGTGGCCCTTGAGGCCGACCATATCGTGCTCCTTCGCGAATGCGAGGAACTCGTCCTGGAGAGCTTCGTAGCCGGGGGCCATCACGAAGCACACGTTCATGATCGAACGGTCTTCCTTTGCTGCCGTACCGACGAACAGAGGGTTGCGGTCGATCTCGGCGTAGAGGGTTGCAGCCTTCTTTTCGTTGCGCCTCTGCATCTCGGCCACGCCACCCTGGTCCTTGATCCAATGGAGGGTCCTGTTCATCACGTAGAGGGGCAGGACGGCGGGGGTGTTGAACATCGAGAGTTTGTCGATGTGGGTGTGGAGGTCGAGCATCGTGGGGATATAGCGGCTGACCTTGCCGAGGGAGTCGAGCTTGATGATCGCGAAGGTGCAGCCTGCGGGGCCTACATTCTTCTGGGCGCCGCCGTAGATCATCGCGTACTTGGAGACGTCGACCGGACGGCTCATGATATCCGAGGACATGTCGGCGATAAGAGGCACGGGGCTGTCGAGGTCTTTCTTGATCTCGGTGCCGTAGATGGTGTTGTTAGTCGTGATGTGGAAGTAGTCCACATCGGTCGGGATCGTGAAGTCTTTGGGGATATAGGAGAAGTTCTTGTCGGCCGAGCTGGCGAGCGCATAGGCTTCGCCGTAGGCTTTTGCTTCCTTGAGGGCTTTCTTGGCCCAGACTCCCGTCTCGAGGTAGGCGGCCTTCTTCTCGAGGTAGTTGAGCGCGACGAAGAGGAACTCCATCGATGCGCCTCCCGGCAGGAAGACTACTTCGTAGCCTTCAGGGATATTGAGAAGCTCTTTCCAGAGGGCCCTGGTTTCGTCCATTACTGCGTCCCACTCCTTGGTCCTGTGGGAGATACACAGAAGCGATACGCCAGTGCCTGCGAAGTCTTTGATTGCATCTACGGTCGCGTCGAGGGCCTCCTGGGGAAGGATGCACGGACCGGCATTGAATACATGTTTTTTACTCATGACAAGTATAAATAGGTTTAGAATATTCTAAAGTTAGCAACATTTTTGATTCTTTCCAAGAAATCTTGCTCGAGACTCATTCTCACGCGCACCTGCAGGCGGCAGGTTTCTCCGAAATCTTGACCCCGCTGCGGGAGGGCCAAGTCCTTGATTGTCTTCATCACTTCGGGCATGCGGGAGTAGTCGAAACTCAGTTCGTACCAGGCCCCTGCGGTTTTCTCGATTTTTTCGGCTTTGTCGAGAGCGTCTTTAGTCGCGCTTTTGTAGGCGCGGATGAGCCCCGGGATGCCGAGCTTGATCCCGCCGAAGTATCGGACGACGACGACGGCGACATCGCTGAGCCCGGCGCTGTCGATCTGGCCGAGTATCGGTCTGCCGGCCGAGCCCGCCGGCTCGCCGTCGTCGCTTGCGCGCCAAACTTCACCCTTCAGGCCTATGCGGTACGCCACGCAGTGGTGCCTTGCGTCGTGGTATTCTTTACGCGCTTTTTCGAGAAGTTGTCTTACTTCTTCCTCGCTCTCAACGGGATAGGCGAACGCCAGAAAGCGGCTGCCCTGGTCTTTGAAAAGGCCTTCGGAGGGGGCGGCGATGCCCGTGTATGTGTCTGTAGCGCTCATTCTTTTCAAATTTAGCAAATCTTTTCGTCTTTCTTTGAGTTTTCTTTGCTATCTTCGCTTTATGATTTATCAATTCCGCGTCACACTACCCGGCATCAAGGGTTTCTACAGAATCTACAAGGTTAATTCTGCCAACACATTTTACAGCTTCCACAAGCAGTTGCAGGCCGACCTCGAGTTCCCCGCCGACCAGCCTATCCTCTTCAAGGCCATGTCCGGCGAAGAAGTCCTCGCCCGCTACGCCCTGGTCAATCTTGGCTTCGGCATAGTCGACGAAGTCGCCGTGGAGAAGGCCGTCAAGGCTGGAGCCGACCATTTCGAGTATTTCTACGACACCAAAGCCAAGAAAAAGGTGATCATCACCCTCGAAGGGGAAGAGACAGGCAATGAAGTGACCGTCCCGACGCTCATGAACGACATGAAGGGCCCTCTGCCGGCAGATTTCGAGAACGGCTATGTCGCCTTCGAAGACCTCCCTCAGGAAAAGCGCCGGCTCCCCGGCGAAAAGAGCGCCCTGGAGATGCTTCTCGGCGACGATGATGACGACGACGAGGATCTGGACGACGAGGAAGACGATGATGACGAGGATTCCGACGAGGACGATGAAGAGGAAGAAATATATGACGAACAGGAAGAGGTATAATCAGAAAGTGCTGTCCGCAGACCTGCGCTTCGCGCATCCCTCCCGGTGCGCTTCGCGCTGAGGGGCCCCTCCCGCTATCGACCGCGGGTGGTCAGGGTCTGCGGACAGCACCTTCTGATTATACCTTTTTACAAGACTTTTAGCAATAACCAATATGCGTAAACTAATAATCACAGTTGCAGCGGCGATGCTGTCAGTTTTTGGCCTTTCGGCACAGAATTTCGTACACTACCACCATTTCGACGGCGAGAATGCCACTGTGCCGCAGGGCACCAAGGGGCGAGTTGTCTTTATGGGCGATTCGATTACCGAAGGATGGGGTACTAAAGGCACTCCCGGATTTTTCGACAACGACAAGATGGTCGAGCGCGGCATCAGCGGCGAAGTGACAGCCCAGATGGTTCTCCGCTTCAGGCGTGATGTCATCGACCTTGGAGCAAGGACGGTCGTGATCCTTTGCGGCTGCAACGACATAGCCCTCAACCAGGGCGAATACAACGAAGATTACACTTTTGGCAACATAGTCACGATGGTCGAGCTTGCCAAGGCCCACAAGATCCGTCCCATAGTGTGCTCGGTTCTTCCCGCAGCCAAGTTCCCCTGGAGGCCTGAGGTCACCGACGCTCCCGCCAAGGTCGAGTCGCTCAACGCCCGCCTTCGCGCCTACTGCGCGAAGAACCGCGTCAAGTATGTCGACTACTTCCCCGCCATGGTCGCCGAAGACGGTGTCTCACTCAACCCCGCCTATTCCAACGACGGCATCCACCCCATTCTCCCCGGCTACGAGGTGATGGAGCAGATTATTCTTAAGGCACTGTAACCGACACCCCCTGCGGCCTTTCCGCCTTTCCGACTTTGGTGGCTCTGCGGTCTACGTCCCAGTTTCATGGACGTAGACCGCAAAAACGCCCTGAAATGCAATCTACGTCCCTATTTTTGGGACGTAGACCGCACCGCACATGCGCTGGCAATTATTTCCGGGCCGGAGCGCACCTTATTTCGGTCAGTCCGACAGACTGGCCCGGGTAACCGTCAGAACTTGTAGACAAATCCGACGGACAGGCCGTTTCCTACGGTGATAATATCGTCAGCGTCGACTCCTGCAGCGAACGAGAAGTCGCCGTCGAGCCACATCACCGATGCGCCCAAGATATTAATGGACGTTCTCAGTAGGAAATGCCTGCTTAGGTCATATGTGAGCACCGGCGTAAAATATGCACCGAAACCCCCTTCGCTACCATCCTGCTTAGGCACCAGGTTCAGACCAGCTTCTGCCCATAAGGAAAGCCCGGCTACAGAGAGCACTGAATATGACGCATAGGGGGATATAGTAAAAAGATTGACATTAGATGTCTCATTGTGGACAGTAGGGGTATCTACGACTGTCTTGGATTTCCCATAAGAAAGCCTTGCGCCGAAAGCCCAGTCGCTGTTAAGAATATATCCCACCTCCGGACGAAAATTAAATGCCTTTGCATTTGTTCCGCTACTTGGTCTGTCAGAGTACGAACCGCTGACGGAGCCTCCGACATAGACTTGAGCAGATGCAACTGAAGGCACCATAATCATTGCAAATGCAAGAATAACCTTTAAGGATGTTTTCATGATCAATATAATTAAAAGTTAAACGAAAGCCCTACTCCGCTGTTTGTTGCTCCCAGCGAAAAGGTCGGATTGTAACTTGCCGAACGGCTTCCAACGCGATTCCGGGTATAGTCGTCCAACATCGAATCAAGCTTTCTGTCAGCTTTTTTCAGAACCGGAATACCGATGCTGAGATTGGTGACACCGACGATTCCCAGAATAAAAGGGACAATATAGTCGCCATCATCCCTGACAGCAGCATTTATGGCGGCAAAAGCAAGCACGGATCCGCCGACTCCGGTCAGCCATTTACCGGCTCTATACTGCGAACGCGCTTTACGGTAATCGCTACCGTACACTGAGAATCCTATATAGTCTGTCAATTCGCGCTTCGAAATACGGCCATTAGGGACATCGAAAGTCTCCACCTTCCCGTTTTCGTAAACTATTTTTGTGACGAACTCGAGAGACATCTTGTATTCAGGACCGTCAAGATTGTCGAACGCCTTGTAGTAAAGACTATTGTCACCGATTTCCGTAACTCTAGCCTCAATCGGATTTCCCCAAAGAGAATAAATCTTATCCTGCGCATTTGCGCTCAATGCAGCGCCGAAAAGCAGTATGGCAGCTGCAGCGATAAAACGAATTTTCATATAATACTTTTTAAAACGGATACAAAGATATATGGGGGGGGCAATTTTCAAAATAAATGTGGTCGAAGCCGACATTTCGGGTGTCGAAAGGAAATATTCTTATCTTTGCAGCAAGATTAAAAAGAAATGCCGAAACAGAAAATTCAGACAGGGAGCGACATGCACCTCAGCCACCGGATGATGCTGGCGATAGCCATAGCGTTCAGCTGGGTGCTATGGAGCATCGTGAATTTCGACGTCTTCAGGCAGATAAGCGGCTGGCCGCTGGTGCTCGAAATCCTCAAGGAATTCGGGGAGCAGGTAGTCGAGACGACAGTGCTGCTGGAACTGTCGCTGCTCTACATCCGGATGATAGTCAAGGCATTCTGGAACAAGGCGCACAGCATACGTAACATCCTCCTCCAGGTAATGCTGCTTGCGGTACTCAACGGCATATCCTCTATCCTCGTCGGGGTCATCTACTACCAAATCTATCCGTCCAAGCAATATCTTTTCGCCAAAATCGTATTTACCGACTACCTTGACCTGTCGGTGCTCACCACCGCCTGGCTGGTCATTTTCCTGATGAACCGCTACAAGGAAATCTCCGACGAAGCCGGCAAACACGCCGAGCCCGTTATCACCAGGCTCGCACTTGTGCGCGGCGTGGAGACAATCTTCTGCGACATCTCCGAAATCAGCCACATCGTATATTCCGCCGGCACCTCGAGAGTCTACCTTAGGGACGGACGGTGGGGAGATTCGTATACTTCCCTGCTGAAAGTCTTGGAGACTCTGCCCGAAAAACAGTTCTTCCAGATCAGCCGACAGGCGGTTGTCAATCTCGATATGGTTGCAGGGCTTGCTCCAGGCAATGGCCGTGAGTCGTTCGCACTATTGAAAGAGCCCTACTCCTCCGCCCGCCTCAAAGTCTCTTCCGAGCGCCGCAGGGAACTGTTAAATGCAATCAGCTAAAGCTCAGGGCATTACAAAAAAGATCCGCCCAAAACGGGTAGATCTTTTTTATAATCAGCTGCAACTCAAGGCGTTGCATTTCACGCCCCGGACGGGGGCAGGAAAAACTTCGCGATGCGTGCAGCAGGGAGAAAATTACTCAGCCTTCTTGCCGACCTTCTCGAGGGTGACGTTGAAGATGAGGGTTGCGCCGGGCTCGATGCCGCCCTGAGGGGCGCCATTGTCGCCGTAGCCGAGAGCGGCCGGGACATAGAGCTCGATCTCACCACCTTCGCCGATGAGGGCGAGGCCTTCCTGCCAGCCCTTCACGACACGGTTGAGGGTGAGCCTTGCGGCGTCGCCGTCAGCCTTGGTCTCATCGAATACGGTGCCGTCGAGGAGCTTGCCCTGGTAGCGGACCCATACGGTGTCTGCGCCGGCGGGCTTTACTTCGTTACCCTCGGAGATGATCTTGTACTGAAGTCCTGAAGGAGCAACCTCCACGCCTGCCTTCTTGGCATTGGCGGCGAGGAACTTCTCCTCTTTCTCCTTGTTGGTGTAGAGGGTGAAGTTGCGGCGGTTCTGGAGGAAGTCGTTGAAGAGTTCGTTCATCTTGTTGGGGTCGACACGGAACTGCTCGGTGAAATTCTCATCGCGCTGGTTGCCCTTGGCGTTGATGAAGTCTTCCATACCCTTGCGGATCTGGGCATAGTCGAGGTCGCCGAAGTTATAACCCTTGATGAAGGAACCGAAGTTGATACCTACGAGGTAGCTTACATCCTTTACAGTCTGGCGCGAAGGAACGAAATCCTTGGCGGTCTTCTCCACGGGAGCTGCATCGACATCTCCCTCTTCCGTGGCAGCGGTCTCGGTCTTAGGAGTACATGCCACGGCTGCAAAGCCCATTACGAGGGCCATGAACCATTTGTTGATTTTCATATAACTAATTAATTAACAGTTTATTTCCGTTAGAAAGGCTAAGCCGTCCGTGCCCTCCCGTCGTTTCACGACCCTATTCCGGGCAAAGGGAGCACCCGGGCGGCTTACCCTTTCTTAAACTATAACTCCCATGCGAGAGCCGAAGCGCCGAGGATGGCGGCATCGGATGCGGGCAGCTGGGAGAACAGGAGTTTGACTTTGCCTCTCCACAGAGGAAGTACATGCTCGTTGAGCGAGTCGAGGGTCGGCTGGTAGATGAACTCCTTGGCGCGGGCAAGGCCTCCGAAGAGGACGATGGCCTCAGGCGCGGAGAACTCCACGAAGTCGGCGAGCGATGCTCCGAGGATGCGTCCGGTGTAGTTGAAGATGTCGATTGCGAGCTGATCGCCCTGGGAGGCAGCATCGTAGACGTCTTTCGAGGCGATATTGTCGATGGTGCGCAGGACACTGGGCTTGTCGGTGAGCTCGAGCCATTCGCGGGCCGTACGGGCCACGCCCATGGCGGAGCAGTAAGCCTCGAGGCAGCCGGACTTGCCGCAGCCGCAGAGGCGTCCGTTGTGACGCACGGCGCAGGTGTGGCCCAGCTCGCCCGCGAAGCCGTCGTGGCCATAGACCACGTTGCCTCCGATGACGATACCGCTGCCTACTCCGGTGCCGAGGGTAATCATGATGAAATCCTTCATACCCTTGGCGGCGCCGTAGGTCATCTCACCGACTGCAGCCGCATTGGCGTCGTTGGTAAGCGAAACGGGGAGTCCGCCGAGAGCCTTGGAAAGAAGCTGCTTGAACGGAACAGCACGCTTTGCCGCCCAAACGAGGTTGGGTGCGAAAGCAATCTCGCCGGTGTAGTAGTTGCCATTGGGGGCGCCGACTCCGACTCCGCGAATCTGGCCTTCCTTGCCGGACTTCTTGATGAGGGTCTTGATAGCTTCTGCGAGACCGTTTATATATTCAAGCGGATCCTCACAGTTGTCTGTACGGATGACGTTCTGCTCGAGTACGACGCCGTGAGTGTCGACCACTCCGATCTTGGAGGTCTGGCCGCCTACGTCAACTCCTACTACAAAATTCTTTTCCATACGGCTTAGTCAACCTTGATGTCTTTGTTAACGTTCTTGGAGCCTACGAATGCGTAGAATACGAGGAATGCAAGGCAGAAGATGATGAGCCAGTAGCTCTGCATCGATCCGACCTTGTCTGCAAGGAGGTTCTGGAAGAACGGGATGATACCGCCACCGCAGACCAGTGTCATGAAGATACCGGAAGCGGCTGCTGTGTACTTGCCGAGGCCCTCAACCGAGAGGTTGAAGATAGCGCCCCACATGATGGAGGTGCAGAGGCCGCAGAGTACGAGGAATCCGAGAGAAAGCGGGATGACGTTGGCTCCGACCTTGATCTGAACGGTCTCGGGGAGGAAGATTGCGCAAAGAAGCAGAACGATTGCTACCGAAGACATAACTCCGAGCATGATCTTGCTGCTGACCTTCGAACCTGCGGACGCGCCGATCAGACGGCCGATAAGCATACAGAACCAGTATGCACCCACCATAGTACCGGTAAGAGCGGGTCCTACATCGGGAAGCGAGCTGAAGTAAACATTTGCAGTGTTAGGAATACCAACCTCGATACCGACATAGAAGAAGATTGCGATGGCTCCGAGCACGAAGTGACGGAACGAAAGAGCGCTGTGAGGGTCCTTCGCCTTGCCGCCAGCCAGGCGTGCCGCCCTCTCCTCGGGAGTCTCCATATGAGGCTCGGGGATAACGGTAAGCTTGATGACGATATAAGCGATGGCGAAGATGGCCATTGCGAGGATCATCACGGGTGCGGCCTTGGCCACGGTAGCATTCTCGATGCTGCCACCCACGAGCCAACCTACGAGGATCGGGGCGAGAGTGCCACCGATACTGTTGCAGGAACCACCCCACTGGATCAGCTGATTACCCTTGTTGCCGCCGCCGCCCAGAGTGTTGAGCATAGGGTTGACGACGATGTTGAGCATACACATCGAGAAACCTGCGATGAAAGCGCCGGTTACGTAGATTGCGAAACTCTCCATATAGCCGGAAAGGAACTGGACAGCCACACCGACAAGGCCGACGACGACGGCGGTCAGAGCGGTGAATTTGTAGCCTTTGCGGCGAAGGATAATACCTGCAGGGATACCCATGCAGGCATAAGCGATGAAGTTGGCGAGGGTTCCGAGCTGCGAAAGAGCCTTGGATGCGCCGAACTGGTTGGTGACGACTACGCCCATAGAACCTGCAAGGTTCGTCACGAACGCAATCATAAAGAACAATGCGAACATCACCACGATAGCCGGGGTGTAGTTCTGTTTCTTTGCTGTATTAGCCATAGTGTGTTGTATTTGTTATTTTAAGATTCTTTCGAGTGCAGCGAGGTTCTGCTCGTTGACGATGGGCCTTCCTTCAGGAGTGTAGGCGTACTCCATCTGGGCCGCATAGTGCTCCTCGACCTTGCGGCGGACCATCTTCATGGTGGAGTTGAGCATGCCGTTGGCGATGGTGAAAGCTTCGTCGCAGATCACGACTGCATTGGGCAGCCAGCGGTCAGGGAAGAGGGAGTCGTGGGGACCGCCTGTCTTGTAGGAGTCGATCTCAGCCTGAATCTTGTTTAGCATGGCTGTACGGCCCTCAACAGACTTGGGATCGAGACCCTGAGCCTTGACGAACTCGGCGAGGTTGTCCTTTGAAGGAACGATGAGAGCGATGGTGTAAGGGCTCTGGTTATTGTGGAGAACAGCTGCCTCTACATACTTGGACACCTCGGGGAGGCTGTCTTCGAAGGCCTCGGGAGAGTACTTCTCACCGTCTGCAGAGATAAGGAGGCTCTTGAAGCGGCCGACCACATAGAGGAAGTCGGTGTCGAACGGGCAGATATAGCCCATGTCGCCGGTGTGGAGCCAGCCGTCGATGACGGTCTCGGCAGTAGCCTTAGGGTTCTTCCAGTAGCCTGCCATGACGTTCTCGCCGCGGATGACGATCTCGCCCTTCTGGCCGATGGGCACTTCCTCGCCCTTGTCGTCGCAGATCTTGATGTCCATGGGCTTGACGATACGGCCTGATGAGCCGAAAATGGCGTGGCCGGCGGAGTTGGCGCAGATGATAGGGGTAGCCTCGGTAAGGCCATAGCCCTGGAACATAGGCATGCCGACTGCGCAGAAGAAGCGCTGGAGCTCGATGTCGAGCAGGGCGCCGCCTCCTACGAAGAACTTCATGCGGCCGCCGAAACTCTCGCGGACCTTCTTGAAGAGGATCTTGTCGAAGAGCCAGACGAGGGGCTTACGCCAGAAGGTGCCGCCTGTACCACGGTTGTAGTACTCCTTGTTGTATTTGATGGCGTTCTTTACTGCAAAATTGAAGAGTTTGACTGTAGTGGGGCCTTTGGCCTTGATGCCTGTCTCGATGTTCTTTTTGAAGTTACGAGCAAGGGCGGGAACCGACAGCATTACATGCGGGCGGGTCTCCTTGATAGCCTGAGGGACGTTCTTGAGGGTAGCGAGGGCGTTCTTGCCGATCGGGACGAATGCGATGCTTCCGCCGTAGGACATCATCGTGTACATACCCGCTACGTGGGCGAAGCAGTGGTCGAGCGGAAGGATGATGAGCATTACGTTGTTCTCATCGATGTTGATGACGCTCGCGCCCTGGGCGACGTTGGCCGTGTAGTTGCGGTGGGTAAGGATGATACCCTTAGGATCGGCGGTAGTTCCGGACGTGTAGCTGATGTTGGCATAGTCGTCGGGGCCGATTGAAGAGTAGCGGTTGACGAAAGCCTGACGGTCTTTGGCAAGGAACTCTTCTCCAAGCTTGATGACTTCCGACATGCGGATTTCAGGCTCATTGAGGCCGTCTACGAAGAAAGCTGTGTCGTCGAAGACGATAACTTTCTTGACATCGGGGCACTCGGGGAGTATTGCGCGGATCTTCGGGAGGTGATTGGCCGAGACGAGAATCCATTTGCTGTCGGAATGGTGAATACGGAAGATGAGGTCTGCAGCGGAGCCGAGGTTCACCGAAAGGGGAACGTCGGTGGCTCCTGCATACATTGCACCGAGCTCTGCGAGAATCCACATTGAGCGGCTTTCAGAAAGAAGTGCGATCCTGTCGCCTTTCTCGAGTCCGAGGGACATGAGTCCCGCACCGATCTTGTAAGCCATTTCACGGGTCTGGGCCTGAGTCATTTCAGTCCATACGCCGTCGACCTTCTCACGAAGATAGACGTTGTCCGCAAATTGATGGGAATACTTCTCGACGAAGTCGATGATTGTAATTCTTTTTTCTGTCATAATTTTCTATAGGTTGTTATTAACCGGCTTTGAAAACAGTCCGAACATCTGGGCGTCGATCATATCTGTGACCTTGGCGAAGTCTTCGGGATTGTTGCCGAACTTGATATTGTCTGCATCGATAATGAGGAGGTTGCCGTCGTAGTCCTTGATCCAGTTCTCATAGCGTTCGTTGAGACCTGTAAGGTAGTCGATACGGATGCCTTTCTCGTACTCCCTGCCGCGTTTCTGGATCTGCGCTACGATATTGGGGATCGAAGAGCGAAGATAGATCAGAAGGTCGGGGTTGCCTACCAGCGACATCATAAGGTTGAAGAGGTCGGAGTAGTTGTCGAAGTCGCGCGAACTCATCAGCCCCATGTCGTGGAGGTTGGGAGCGAAAATGCGGGCATCTTCGTAGATTGTGCGGTCCTGGATGATGACATCGTCTGTACGCGAAATCTCCACTACATCCTTGAACCGTTTGTTGAGAAAATAGATCTGGAGATTGAACGACCAGCGCTCCATATCTTCGTAGAAGTCGGAAAGATAGGGGTTGAAGTCTACGGACTCGAATTTTGGAGTCCATCCATAGTGTGCCGCAAGCATCTTGGTAAGAGTTGTCTTACCGCTTCCGATGTTTCCCGCAATAGCTATATGCATAGTATTTTATTTTAAAAGCCTACAAATTTAGTCAATTATTTGAACAAACCATAAAGTTCGGCGTCGACCTTGTCGGTGATGGACGCGAAGTCCTCCGGGTTGCCTGCAAAGTCGAGGCCGTCGCCGTCGATAATCAGAAGACGGCCCTTGTAGTCGCCTATCCACTTTTCGTAGAGTTCGTTGAGTCCTGCGAGATAGTCAAGACTCATGGTCTGCTCGTAGTCGCGGCCACGTTTGCGGATCTGGGAGACGAGGTGAGGCACGCTCGAGCGGATATAGATCAGCAGGTCGGGGAGTTTGACCAGCGACATCATGAGGTCGAAAAGATCCATGTAGGTGTTGAAGTCGCGCTCCGACAGGTTGCCCATACGGTAGTTGTTCTGCACGAAAATCTGCACGCCTTCGAGTATCGTCCTGTCCTGCACTATGACGCCATTGTTCTTCGCAATCTCGAGAGTGTCCTTGAAGCGCTGGGCGAGAAAGTAAACCTCGAGATTGAAGGACCAGCGGGGAATGTCGGAGTAATAGTCCTCCAGATAGGGGTTGTAGGTGACGGACTCGAAGCGCGGAGTCCAGCCGTAGTACTCGGCGAGCATGCGGGTGAGGGTTGTCTTGCCGCAGCCTATGTTGCCTGCTATTCCGATGTGCATGTCTGACGGATTTGTATTCTTACAAATTTACGATAAGTTTTCGTATTTTTGCCCTGCACACTCCAGAGTTATCCACAAATGCTGAACATCAGAGCTTTCGTCTTCGGACGCCTTCGCGAAAACACCTACGTACTGAGCAGCTTGCCCGGGCGGGGCGTCGTGATCGACCCTGGCTGCGAGACCTCCGAAGAGCTCGACTTCCTCCTCAAGTGGCTCGAAGAGCATGAACTCAAGCCGGAAGCCGTCGTGCTCACGCATGCCCACCACGACCACCGCGCAGGGGCGGGAGCGCTGCAGCGCATGTTCGGCATTCCGGTCTACATGGGCGAAGCGGAAAAGCAGGTCTTCGACGACCTCGATTTCGAGACCTCACCGCTCGAGGACGGACAGAGCCTGACCCTTGCCGGCATCACCTTCGAGGTGATCGCCACCCCCGGACATACCCCTGGCGGCGTGTGCCTGTACGACCGCGCCGACGGTGCGCTCCTTTCGGGGGACACTCTCTTTCGGGGCACCATCGGCCGCACGGACCTGCCCGGCGGCGACTATGACAAGCTGATTGTCTCGGTTATGGACAAGATAATGGGGCTCGACGGCGATGTGGAGATCTTCCCCGGCCACGGCCCTGCATCGAGCATCGCCGAAGAGCGTACGGAGAATCCGTTCCTGCAGCCCTTCAACGAGCCTTGGGAAAACGAATCATAGCACTTCCTTGAGATACTTTCCGGTAACGGACTCCGGGTCCAGAGCTACCTGCTCGGGGGTCCCCTGGGAGACTATAAGTCCGCCCCTCCGGCCGCCTTCGGGGCCCATGTCGATGAGCCAGTCCACGCTTCGCAGCACATCGAGATTGTGCTCTATGATAATAACCGTATTTCCCTGATCTACCAGCTTGTGGAGCACTCCCATCAGAGTCTGTATATCTTTGGAGTGCAGGCCGGTGGTGGGTTCGTCGAGCATATAGAGGGTATTGCCGGAAGCCTTTCGCGAGAGCTCCGCGGCAAGTTTCATTCGCTGGCTCTCGCCTCCGGAAAGAGTCACGCTGGACTGGCCCAGACGCACATATCCGAGTCCCACATCGAGCAGGGCTTTGAGTTTGGGCGCAATCTTGGGATTGGACTTGAAGAATTCGTAGGCCTCGCTGATCGGCATCTCCAGAACGTCGTTGATATTCTTCCCCTTGTAGCGCACAGCGAGGGTGTCTTCCTTGTAGCGTTTGCCCGCGCACTCGTCGCAAACCACGCTCACCGGTGGGAGGAAGTTCATCTCTATCACCTTGATACCCGCGCCCTTGCATGCTTCGCAGCGTCCGCCTTCTACGTTGAAGGAGAAGCGGCCCGCCTTGAACCCGCGAACCTTGGCGTCGGGAGTCTGCTCGAACAGAGCACGGATGTCGCTCAGCACGCCCGTGAAGGTCGCTGGGTTCGACCGCGGGCTGCGCCCGATAGGGCTCTGGTCTATCTCGATGACTTTGTCGATATTCTCGAGGCCTGCTATCCGCCTGTAGGGCAGAGGCTTCTCGGTAGAGCGATAGAACTGCGCCTTGAGGATAGGCATGAGAGTTTCGCTTATCAGCGACGATTTGCCGGAGCCGGACACTCCCGCTACGCCTATCATAGTCCCGAGAGGGAACTTGACGTCGACACTCTTGAGGTTATTTCCGCTGGCGCCGAACAGTTCAAGCGTCTTGCCGGAGCCCCGGCGCCTCGAGGGGGGCGTGGGGACTGCCGAAGCGACCTCCCTCGGAGGTCCGCTGTAGCAGACCCTGCCGCCCTCCTCCCCCGCGCCGGGCCCCACGTCGACTATCCAGTCGGCAGACTTCATGGTCTCTTCGTCGTGCTCGACCACTATCACGGTGTTGCCTTCGTCGCGAAGGGTTTTGAGCGAGCCTATCAGCTTGCGGTTATCCCTCTGATGAAGCCCGATCGAAGGCTCGTCGAGGATATATATCACATTGACAAGGCGCGAGCCTATCTGGGTCGCGAGCCTGATACGCTGGCTCTCTCCGCCTGAAAGCGATGCGCTCGGACGGTCGAGCGTGAGGTACTCAAGCCCCACGTCCACAAGGAATCCCACCCTGTCGGAGAGTTCGCGTAGAATGTCGCGTGCCACAGCCGCCGATTTACCAGTGAGCTTACCGGGAAGGGTGGCGATCCATTTCTGAAGATCAGAAATCTCCATCGCGCTCACTTCAGAGATAGTCTTGCCGTCGATCTTGAAACAATTTGTTTCCTGCCTCAGGCGCGTGCCGTGGCATACGGGGCACTCCACCTTCTCATCAATATCATCCAGAACTCCGGGCCATGTGACGAGTTCGCTCATCGAGCCTTCTCCAACTCTGAAATACTCCTCCGAGCCATATACCAGCAGCGACACAGCCTCGTCCGGGATAGCCCCGACGGGGTCGAAGAGCGAAAAGTCGAGCTTGCGGGCAATAGCGCGCACCACATCGAACTTGCGGTTTTCGCGGACACGCCCCAGCGGCACGATCGCGCCCTCGGCCACACTCTTTGTCCGGTCGGGGATGATGGTGTCCATATCGACCTTCACTATCATCCCGAGACCCTTGCAGTGGGGGCAGTAGCCCTCGGGAGAGTTGAACGAGAAAGTGTGCGGAGCCGGCTCCTGGAGCGATATTCCGCTCTTCGGATCGACCAGATGCCTCGAGAAATGCCTCAGTTCGCCGGTCGCGTAATCGAGCACGGCGATCGAACCCTTACCCATGCTGAGCGCGGTCTGGACGGAAGCGCGGATGCGCTGAAGGTCGCCCTCGCCGGGCTTGAGCTTGTCTACCACAAGCTCGATGAAGTGGTTCTTGTAACGGTCGAGCTCCTCCACGTCGTTCAGTTCGAGGATCTCGCCGTCGATACGCACCTGCTGGTAGCCCTTGCGGCGCAGGCTGTCGAACAGTTCGCGGTAGTGGCCCTTTCGGCCGCGGACGAGCGGCGCGAGCAGGATGCACTTGACGCCGTCGTACTCCTTCAGGATAAGGTCGACGATCTGCGAGTCCGTGTAGCGTACCATCTCTTCGCCCGTCTCGGGTGAATACGCGGTCGACGCCCGGGCATAGAGCAGCCTGAGGAAATCGTAGATCTCGGTGATTGTGCCCACGGTCGAGCGTGGATTGGAGCCGGTAGTCTTCTGCCCTATCGCGATGATCGGGCTGAGGCCTTCGATGCTCTCCACCGCCGGCTTTTCGAGCACGCCTATGAAGTGCTTGGCGTAAGGCGAGAGGGTATTGAGATAACGGCGCTGCCCCTCGGCATAGATGGTGTCAAAGGCAAGCGAAGACTTCCCCGAGCCGCTCAGCCCGGTAATTACCGTAAACTTGCGGCGAGGGATATCCACGTCGACATTCTTAAGGTTGTGGGCCTTCGCCCCTTTGATTTTTATGTAGTCAGGCTGACCTTCGTTCATTGGAGATTGCGTTGTCCGCTCTTAATCGGGCAGAGTGTTGCAAGATAGTGATTTTTTGGCTTACTTTGAAGCAAATTTCGTCGATATGTGGCTTTGGCTTGCACTTCTGTCCGCCATCCTTCTGGGCTTCTACGACATAGCCAAGAAGAAGGCTCTCTCCAAGAACGGACCCCTCGAGGTCCTGCTCGCGGCCACAGCCATCTCCACCCTGCTCCTTTCTCCCTGTTTCTTCATCTATAGCGGCCCTTGGGAGCACCATCTGATGCTCATCGGCAAGGCCGTGCTGGTGAGCGCTTCGTGGGTGAGCGGAATGATTGCGCTCAAACTCCTGCCAATCACGACGGTCTCCACCCTCAAAGCATCGCGCCCCTTCATCGTCCTGCTGCTGTCTATTCTCATCTACGGCGAAAGGCTCAGCGCTCTCCAGTATCTCGGGGTCGCGCTTGCACTGGTTGCAGTGGTCCTTATCACCCGCACCGGCAAGTCGGGCGACCGCGCCGCCGACCGCAGGGGCTACATCGCAATCGCAATCTCGATACTCACCGGCGTCGCCAGCGCCCTTTACGACAAACACATAATGGCTTCGATGGAGCCGCTCTTCGTGCAGAGCCGCACCAATCTCTACATCACGGCGATTCTTGCTGTATGGGTCGCTGCAAGATGGCTCAGGTCCCGGCAGCCCCGCACTGCGGTGTGCGATTCGGGCGATTCTACACACCGGAGTGCGCCCGGGCTTTTGTTCCGCCCGGACTGGTGGCTTCCCGTCACGGCGCTTCTGATTACCGGCGCCGACATGGCCTACTTCTTCGCCCTCGGGCAGGAAGGCTCGCTTCTTTCAGTCATCTCCATCATGAGAAGGGCATCCGTTATCGTCACCTTCGTGTTCGGAGTAATCATCTTCAAGGAGAAAAAGCTCGGAGGGAAGTTCGCGGCGCTGGGCTTCCTGGTCGCTGCTCTTGTCTGCCTGATGCTCGGATAGTCCAATGAAACAGGCTCTTGAGTTCATAGTGCTAGCTACGACCAAAGTCGGCGAAAAGTCTCTTGTCGTACACACCCTAAGCGCAGAGTTCGGGCGGCGAAGTTTCATCGTAAGCGTGTCGAAGTCTGCCCCTATGGCTCTATTTCTGCCGCTGTCCATCCTGAGCGGCGAAGTAAGCGAGAACACCAAGTCTGACCTCTGGCGTATCTCGGGCCTGCGCTCCGAGCATCCACTCGGAGGCATCCGCTCCGACATCCACAAAAACACCATGACGATGTTTCTGAGCGAAGTGCTCTTCAGGGTGCTCCGCGAGGGAGAGTACTCGGATGGCCTTTATGAGTGGTGTCGCTCCCAGGTGCTTATGCTCGATGCCCTGCAGACCGACTACGCCAATTTCCATCTGATGTTTTTGCTCGGGCTCTGCGGCGAACTGGGATTCAGTCCCCGCACCGAAGATCTTATGCCTTTTGCCGGCGAGCGCCTCGAAGACCTCCGTGGCCTTCTCACCCTCCCATACGGAGAGGCGATGTTTCTCCCCCTTTCGGGCCCCCGCCGCAGCGAAATCGCCCAGATATTTCTGGACTACCTTGGCTACCACATCGAATCCCCCCTGTCGATCCGCTCCCTCAGCGTTCTTCGCGAACTCTACTCCTAAGCCAAGCGGCCATAGCGCGGAGTGCCTTGCCTCGGTGGGAGATGGCGTTTTTGGTCTCTTCGCTGACCTCCGCGAGGGTGCGGCCGGGCACAGAAAGCTCCGCGGCGGCTTCGGGAGACAGACCCTGCAGCAGTTCGGGAGTGACGGCCGGAATGAAGACGGGGTCGTAGCCGAAGCCGCCGCAGCCCGCTTTAGCGAGAGCGATGCTTCCTTCAAGAACCCCTTCGAAAAAGTGCATTTCTCCGCCGATCAGCAAGGTCACGACGCTGCGGAAGCGCGCCGTGCGCGGCAGCGAGGGGCGCGCGGCGAGTTCGCGCAGGAGCTTTTCCATGTTGTCGTCGAAGTTGCAGGCGGGGCCGGCGAAGCGGGCGGTGAAGACGCCCGGTGCGCCGTCGAGGGCATCGACCTCGAGGCCGGTGTCGTCTGCGAAGCAGTCGAGACCGGTCAGGCCCCGCAGATGCTGCGCCTTGATGATGCTGTTTTCCTTAAGCGTAGAGCCTGTCTCCTCGACATCATCGGTGACACCTGCCTGGGCAGAACTCAGCAGTTCGAACTCCGGGCCCAGAATCTCCGCTGCTTCGCGGAGCTTGCCTTTGTTGCCTGTCGCAAAAACCAGCTTCATCATATAGTAGGACTGACAAGCGCCTGCTGCAACTGTTTGTCGTAACGGATACGCAACTGAACACCTGCCTCCTGGTAGTAGTAACGCACTATGATTTCCTCCTCGATGAGCGGCCTTATCTGCTCTTCCTTAAGATCGGCCATCTTGGATTTCTCGGCTTCGGGCAATTTCTCCGTCGCATACGAGACGAAGCCTGAATAATCATCAAGTACGAAATCCTGGGCGGAAGCCACGGAAGGATGCTCGCGGACATACTGCAGGGCATACTGTTCCACGATACCGCGCATCACCAGAGAATAGACGATATCATCGTATTTAGGCATATCCAACTCCACATCTGGGGTTATGCCGCCGCCGTCACGTACCGTCCTGCCCTTAAGGGTTTTGAACTCGTGGGTAAGTGAATCGGGGATGTGGCTGACACTGCCGTCGGGATTGCGGTGGCTGTAATCGATAGCCTGGACGCAGCGGCCCGAGGGGGTGTAGTACTTCCCTGTAGTGACCTTGAGCTGACCGCCGTAAGGGAGAGGCTTAAGACTCTGTATCAATCCTTTCCCGAACGTACGCCGACCCATGATGGTAGCGCGGTCGAGGTCCTGGAGAGCGCCGCTGACTATTTCGGACGACGAGGCCGTGCCCGAGTCGACGAGCACTATGAGCGGAAGTTTGGTGTCGACGGGAGCCTCGTAGGTCTTGTAGACCTGCACGTCCTTGGGGTCGCGCCCCCTCGAAGTGACCACGGTCGAGCCGCGGGGGACGAACAGCGCCACGATGCGGATCGCCTCCTGCATCAGGCCGCCGCCGTTGCCGCGAAGGTCGAGGACGAGCCGCTTCATGCCCTTCTTCTTGAGGGCTGTCAGCTGCGTACGGATCTCGTCGGCCACGCCCTCTGTGAAGCCGCTCTGGGCTATGTAGCCGGTGGTGGCATCGAGCATTCCGGCGTATTCAACGTCGGGCAGATGGATCTTTTCGCGCGTCACGACGACTTCAACTGTATCGGCCGTCCAGACCTTTTTCACGAGGAACTTCACTTCGGTCCCGGGAGCGCCGCGCATCTTGTCGGAGCAGGTCTTACTGTCGAGTCCGAGCACGCTCTGGCCGTCGATGGTCAGGATCTCATCGCCTGCGTGCAGGCCGGCCTTGACCGCGGGCGAACCGGCATAGGGCTCGTTGATGACGACGTTGCTCTCCAGGGTGGGCTTGTAGATGATGGCTCCCACTCCGCCGTAGACCTTGCCGATCTGGAGCTGGAAGTCTTCCTGCTCTTCTTCAGGCACATAGACCGTGTATGGATCGAGGTTGGCGAGCATCGCATCGATCGCCGCGCGCTCTATCTTGTCGATCGGCAGGCTGTCCACGTAAGACCTGCCGAGCTCCTTCATGATGGCATTGTGGATCTCCACCCACTTGCCGAGTTTGAAATTCCTGGATTCTGCACCGGCTGTGAGCGTCACCAGCACCGCCGCCGCTATGATTATTATTCTTTTCATACTTCTTCCCATTTGTAGACTTTATCGCCTCTGTGCACTTTGTGGGGCACCGCCACTGAGCAGCGCGAGCCCTTCGGGACCTCCGCTACCGGCTCGAATTCGAGACGGATATCCTCGGGCGTGAATTCTTCCACTCCGGTAGTGCGCCCGATAATCATCAGGGTCTCGCCGCTACGGAGGTTGGTGGTCTCGACGGTGATCTCAGCCACGCCGATACGGTCGAACCAGTTGGTGACCTTGCCCAGATAGACCTTGCGGCGCGTAGCCTGGCTGCCGTAGACATTGCTCCATTCGCCGAGGAACGCCCCTTGGTAGTAGCCGTCCCAAAAGCCGCGGTTGAACACCTCGGAGAGGCGGGCTTTGAGCGCGGAGGCGAGCTCGGGCGTGAACTCCCCGTCGCAGACGGCATCCGCCGCCCGGCGGTAGCACTCCGCACAGCGGCGCACGTACTCCGCGCTACGCGCCCGCCCCTCTATCTTGAAGACCTTCACTCCGGCCTCCACCATCTTGTCCATAAACTCGATGGTACAGAGGTCTTTGGGGGACATTATGTATTTGTTGTCGATATTGAGTTCGTTTCCCGTCTCCAGGTCAGTCACTCCGTAGCCGCGCCTGCATATCTGCATGCACGCCCCGCGGTTGGCAGAAGCCCCATAGGTATGGAGGCTCAGGTAACACTTGCCGCTGATCGCCATGCAGAGCGCCCCGTGGGCAAACATCTCCACGCGCACCGACTCGCCGGACGGTCCTTTGATTTGTTCACGCTCGATCGCGTCCGTTATCTCTTTGACTTGATTCAGATTGAGCTCTCTCGCCAGCACAACCACATCGGCGAACTGCGCATAGAACTTCACGGACTCGACATTGGAAATCGACAGCTGAGTCGAAATATGCACCTCTATCCCCCGCTCCCTGCATGCCTGAATCGCTGCGATGTCCGAGGCTATCACCGCCGTAACCCCAGCCTGCTTGGCGAGGTCCAGCGTGCGCTTCATCTCATCAATGTCTTCCGGATACAGGCAAATATTCAGCGTCAGATATGTCTTGACGCCTGCCTGCCGGCACAGTCGCACTACCTCGGCGAGGTCTTCCGCCGCGAAATTATTTGCCGAGCGGCTGCGCATATTGAGGTTGCCAACCCCGAAATAAACCGAATTAGCTCCCCCCTGGATTGCCGCCTGCAAGCACTCGAAGTTGCCCGCGGGGCACATTATTTCAAGATCGTGTCTGTCCATTTACTTTGCCCTTCCTACCAGCTTTTCCGCGAAATCCCGCAGGGCTTCGATTCCCTCTTCGGTGAGCCGGAGTCCGCGGACTGCATCCATCGCGCGCTCGCTGTAGCGCACAATCTCCGCCTTCGCATCTTTGTCGACACCGCACGCCTCGTAGATTGCCTTGACAGCCGCGATCTTCGCCTCACGCTGCTCAGAGGTGCGCGAAGGCAGCCTCATCGCCGCCTGGAAAGCCGCACGGTCGTCCGTCTTCTCGAGCGTACGCACGGTCAGCCAGCTCTTCTTTCCGTTGATGATATCGCCTCCTATCGGCTTGCCGAACACCTTCTGGTCGCCGAACGCATCCAGCCAATCGTCGGCCACCTGGAACGCCATGCCCAGCTCGTAGCCATAGCGGTAGAGCGCCTCGCAGTCTTCGGCCGGGGCACCGGCGAGCAGCGCCCCCATCTTCGCGGAGCACCCGATCAGCACGGCCGTCTTCAGACCGATCATCCGTGAGTACTCGGCCATCGACACTTCGCTGCGGCTTTCGAATTCCATATCGAACTGCTGTCCCTCGCACACCTCCGCGGCCGTCCGTGAGAACAGATCGAGCGCGCTACCTATGCGGGCCGATGGAGCCTTGGCGATACGCCTATATGCATCTATCTGCATTACATCACCACTCAGTATGGCAGTGTCTTCGTTCCACTTCTTCCAGACGGTATCCTGCCCGCGCCTCAGCGGCGAACGGTCCATAATATCGTCGTGGATGAGCGTAAAGGTGTGGAACACCTCCAGCGCCGCTGCCGGCTCGAGTATCTCTTCAGGGAAATCATCACGGTAGAGTGCCCACGTCAGGAGGCAGAGAGTCGGCCTGATCCTCTTCCCTCCGATGGAAATCATATAGCGCAGCGGATCATAGAGCCCGCGCGGTTCTTCAGTAAATTCGATGTTCGCGAACAGGTCGCGAATAGCGTTGTCGATTGTTTGTCTGTCGGTCATTCCTCAAAGATAACGTTTTTTCGCCACTGCACAAAGTACGTGCCCGATATACCATGACAGGATTGCCGCGAAAAGAGTATATTTGTGAGAGTATGCAGACAATCAGCGCCATCCCCTCCGATCTTACCGGATTCGTCGAATCCGAGATCATCCCCCGCTATGCGGCTTTCGACAAGGCCCATCAGCAGGACCATGCCCTCAGCGTCATTGAGCGTGCTCTCGATCTGGCCGGGCACTACGATGTCTCGCCGGCCATGGTCTATGTCGCCGCGGCATGTCACGACCTCGGTCTGGAGGTAGATCGCAAGACCCACCACCTCGAAAGCGGGCGTATCATACGCGCGATGGAGGAGCTCCGCCGCTGGTTCAGCCCCGACGAGATCGAGACCATCGCCCAGGCGGCGGAAGACCATCGCGCATCTTCCGACCATGAGCCTCGCAGCATCTACGGCCGTATCATCGCCGAAGCCGACAGGCTCATCATCCCCGAACAGATTATCAGACGTACGGTTCAGTATGGGCTCGACCACTACCCCGAACTCTCCCGACCGGGACACTGGCAGCGCACCCTTGACCATCTCCACGAAAAATACGACTACGGCGGATACCTCAAACTCTGGATACCCGAATCCCCCAACGCAGCCCAGCTCGAAGCCCTGCGCCAAATTATCCACGACGAGCCTGAGCTTCACCGGATCTTCGGACGCATCTGGCGCGAAGAGGTCTACGGTCCGCTTGTCTGCGAGCGTTTCCGCACCGAGGAGCATTACCGCAACGGCCATATTCATATCATCGCTCCCGCCCCAGGAACCGAGATCATCGGACTGCACACCCACGAGATGAAGGCTGCTGCAAAGGCTCTAGCCTACCGCAACGACCTGCCTGACATTCTCGACGACTGGCAGGCCGACGGAGCACTTTCTCACGACGAGCGCATCATCTGGGGTCTGACTCTTAACTATATGAAATGCCCGGTAGGCGAGCGCGTGACACGCATTCGGGCTTTCCTTCCCGTCATCGACAACTGGGCTATCTGCGACACCTTCTGCTGCAACGCCAAATGGATCCACGGCGACGACATCCGTCCGTTCATACTCGAATGTATCCGCCCGGGCCAGCCCGAATTCACCCGTCGTGTGGGATTGATCCTTACGATGTGCCACTTCCTCGACGCAAAGCACATGGAGCGCTCTTTCCGCGATATTGAATCGATGAATTTACACTCCGGCGAGCCCTACTATGTCAGAATGGGCGTCGCCTGGCTGCTCGCAACAGCTCTCGCAAAGCACCCAGACGAGACCCGCCGCTTTGTAAACGGTTCATCCCTCCCCGACGACATCATCCGCCTCTACGTCCGCAAGGCCCGCGAATCCCGCATCACCCGCTACCTCCCCGCCTTCTAATCCCCCTCGCCCTATCATCCCCGGCTTACCCTGACATCCCCGCTCCATCGCCGGCCACGACCGGCGATCTTCTTATAAATATATGTACTACTCTGCCCCCGACCCAGCTTCGCCCCTGCGAAGCCCTCGCGTGTGGCATGCCCTACGCACTGCACTCCCGGTTCCGCGCGAGTGGCGCGTGTGCCTCGTGCCCGGGCCAAGAAGTCCGGTCGGCGGGAGCGGAGGTTTTCGGCAGTTACCTTGGTATGCCGATCACTAAAGTCAGGCCGCTCGCACTCAGAGAACCTGCTAATCTCGCCGAACCGCCCCGGTAACTGCCGAAAACCGACGAAACCACCGAGCCCCCTTCGCGGACACTCCCGCCCGCGACTTGCTAATCGCGTAGGAGTGATGGTAGCCCCTTCGAACGCCAGATATTGTCGCGCTGGAG
>CAMNNY010000067.1 GCA_946546175.1 uncultured Bacteroidales bacterium | reverse complement strand
ATCGCCTGCCCGCCTGCCTGCCCGGGGTAGAACTGCGTCAGCAGCGCGTCGGCATTGTCGCGGGCCCACGCCTTGTCGAGCGGCCTGCCTTCGATGTAGACCACCACCAGCGGCGTACCGGTCTTCCCAAGCGCCTCGAGCAGCTCCTGCTGCCTGCCCATGAGGGTGAGGGTGGCGCGGTCGAAACCTTCGCCGGCTTCCATGTCGCTGACGACCGACTCATCTGCGATCGCGGCGCCCGTCTCCTTGTACTTCGTCTCGAAGTCGCGCGCGCTCGAGCCCCCGACGAACACCACGGCCACATCGGCCGCCCTTGCGGCTTTCGCCGCTTCGGAAATGTTCTGCCGCAGCGGGTCGCGGACGGCGCAGCCCTTCACGTAGGTCACCCTGTCCGGGCTGATCTTTGCCCTGATGCCTTCGAGAGGCGTAACGATATGGTCTTCCGGCTGGGGCGCCGTGTAGTCGCCCAGCTGGTTATACTGCATGTCGGCATTGGGCCCGATTACCGCTACTTTCATGTCTTTTCGCAGCGGCAGGATTCCGTTGTTCTCGAGAAGGACGACTCCCTCGCGGGCTGCCTTCAGCGCGGTCTCGGTATGCTCCGGGCTGCGTACGATGCTTTCGGCGGCCTTCGGGATTTCGATATATGGATGGTCGAAAAGACCGAGCCTGAACTTGATGAGGAGGACTCTCCTGACGGCTTCGTCAAGGGCCTTTTGGTCGAGATTCTTGCTGCCGGAGAGTTTTGAGTAGCAGTTCGCGCCGAGATCGACGTCGCAGCCGGCGATCAGGGCCATCGCTCCCGCCTCTTCGAGGCTGCCCGCGATGTGGTGGTCGCCGGCGAGGCCGTCGATGCTCACGAGATCAGACACCACGAACCCTTCGAAGCCCCATTCTTCCTTGAGGGTCTCGGTAAGGAGCTTGCGGTTGGCTGTGCTCGGTACTCCGTCGATGGAGTTGTAGGAGGTCATCACGCTGAGGGCGCCCTCATCGATGGCGCCGTGGAAAGCGGGAAGGAAGTTCTCGTGAAGGTCGCGCTCGCCCACATACGAAGGGTTGCCGTTGTGGCCTCCCTGCGGGATACCGTATGCCACGAAATGCTTAAGGGTGGAGACTACACCTTTGTCCCAGCCATTGTGTTTGGGAGAGGTGCCGCGTACCATCGCGCGCGCCATCTCGGTGGTCAGGAAGATGTCTTCGCCGTAGGTCTCTTCGACCCTCGACCACCGAGGCTCGCGCGCGAGGTCGATGACAGGCCCGTAGCCGATGCAGGCGCCTACTGCGCGCAGCTCCTCGGCTATGCTCCTGCCCGTCTGCTCCAGAAGGGTCCTGTCCCAGGTGGCGGCAAGGCCGATGCTGGTGGGGAAGACGGTAGTGCCGATGGCCATGTGGCCGTGGGGGGCCTCCTCAGCCAGCAGAATGGGGATTCCGAGGCGGGTGGAGTCTACTGCGTAGTGCTGCAGGGCGTTGTAAGCCTCTGCCGCAGCGCGCGGATACAAGCCGTTTTCGAGGGTCTTGCGGGTCCACGGGTCGGCGCGGAAGGTGGCCCAGAGCATGCCGCCGTGCTGCTCCCTGATGAATCTTACGAACTCTGCGCTATATGTGGCGGAGGTGTCGGATGTCTTTTCGTACATGGGCCAGCCCAGCGGGCAGAGAAGTTGCCCGAGTTTCTCCTCGGTGGTCATACGCCTGATGAGGTCGGCGGTGCGCCTCTCAGGAGAAAGCTTGTTGTTTTTGTATGCGGGCGTCTGTGAGCAAGCACTCAAAGCGAGAATGGCGCCTGCGAGTATTATCAGTTTTGTGGTGTAGTTTCGCATAAGTGTATAAAGGTAACAAAAATCCCCCGATTTTCGTTAACTTTGGGCCATGAAAAACATTTGTCCCAACATACCTTGGGAAGAGCGCCCTCAGGGCTGCACTTCCCCTATGTGGCGCTACAGCGCCAATCCCGTAATTCCCCGCGACCTTCTTCCCGACTCCAACAGCATCTTCAATTCGGCTGTGGTGCCCTTCGGAAAGGGTTTCGCCGGAGTTTTCCGCGTCGACGACAAAAACCGCAGGATGACCCTCCGTGCCGGATTCTCCGACGACGGCATCAACTGGAAGATCAACCCCGAGACCATCAAGTTCGAGGGAGCCGACCCCGAGGTCGGCGAGTGGGTCTACGGTTACGACCCCCGCGTGGTGGAGATCGAAGGCCGTTACTATGTCACATGGTGCAACGGCTACCACGGCCCCACCATCGGCCTTGCGTGGACTGACGACTTCAAGACTTTCCACCAGCTGGAGAACGCCCTGCTGCCCTACAACCGCAACGGTGTGCTTTTCCCCCGCAAGATAGACGGTAAGTTCGTGCTGCTTTCGCGCCCGAGCGACACCGGCCATACCGCATTCGGCGATATCTTCCTTTCGGAGTCCAAGGACCTCGAGTACTGGGGACACCACCGCCACGTCATGTCGCCGGCTCCCTTCGAGGTGAGCGCATGGCAGTGCATGAAGATAGGCGCCGGTCCTGTCCCGATCGAGACTCCTGAGGGCTGGCTGCTTTTCTACCACGGAGTGCTTCATTCCTGCAACGGCTACGTATATGCTTTCGGCTCGGCTCTGCTCGACCTCGAGCAGCCCTGGAAGGTGATTGCCCGCAGCGGTCAGTACCTTATCAGCCCTCAGACCATCTACGAGTGTGCGGGCGATGTGCCTAATGTCACTTTCCCTTGCGCGGCGCTCTACGATGAGCCCACCGGCCGTATCGCCGTCTACTACGGCTGCGCCGACACCGTCACCGGCCTTGCATTCGGCCGCATCGACGATATCATCCGCTTCACCAAAGAGACGAATATACTTTAGCCACGGCCTATGTTCTCCCGCATCCTCACGGCCTTGCTGGCCCTGACCTCCTATGTCAACCCTTTCATCGGCACGTCCAATTTCGGCGCGACCAATCCCGGGGCAGTGTGCCCCAACGGTATGGTGAGCGTCTCGCCCTTCAATGTGATGGGCTCCGAAGACAATGTCTTCGACAAGGACAGCCGCTGGTGGTCGACTCCCTACACATCCGACAACTGCTTCTTTACGGGCTTCTCGCACGTCAACCTCAGCGGAGTCGGCTGTCCGGAGGTGGGCTCGCTGCTGGTGATGCCTACCGTGGGAGAGCTTGAGGTGGACTACCACAATTACGGGAGCGCTTACTCAGGTGAAGTGGCGCATCCGGGATACTATAGCGTGAACCTCGCGGGATACGGCATCACGGCCGAAGCGAGTGCTACCGCCCGGACTGCAGTGGAGCGGTTCACTTTCGCCGAAGGCGGGGTGGCGAACGTGCTGCTTAATCTCGGAGAAGGCCTGTCGAACGAGACGGGCGCGTGGGTGAGGAAGGTCAGCCCGACGGAGATCGAAGGCTGCCGCCTGCAAGGCACATTCTGCTACAACCCGGGCGCGGTGTTCCCGGTCTATTTCGCGATGCGGGTCGACCGTGAGCCTTCCGGGTGCGGATTCTGGAAGAAGCAGCGCGAGATGAAGGGGGTCGAGGCCGAGTGGACGCCCGACAGCGGCAAGTACAAGATCTACCGCAATTACGGCAGGGAGATGGGCGGCGACGACCTGGGGTACTGGTTTACCTTCGGGGAAGTTGCTCCCGGAGAGCAGATCGTGGTGCGTCTGGGAGTGTCTTTCGTGAGCGTTGAGAATGCCCGCGAGAATCTGCTTTGCGAGCAGGAGGGTCTGTCTTTCGATGAGATTGCCTCTGCCGCTTCTGCCTGCTGGGAAGAGCATCTCGGACGCATCAGGGTAGAGGGCGGTTCGGAGCGCGACATGCAGGTGTTCTACACGGCTCTTTACCATACGCTTATCCATCCCTCGGTGCTGAGCGACTGCAACGGGCAGTATCCGCTGATGGAAAGCGACGGTATCGGTCAGGTTGAGCCGGGCCATGTGCGCTATTCGGTGTTCTCGCTGTGGGATACCTACCGCAATCTCCACCAGCTGATGACCCTGGTCTATCCGGAGAAGCAGATCGATATGGTCCGCTCGATGGTGGACTGCTACAAGGAGTGGGGCTGGATGCCCAAGTGGGAGCTTTTCGGACGTGAGACCTTCACGATGGAGGGCGACCCTGCAATTCCGGTAATTACTGACACGTGGCTGAAGGGCCTTCGCGATTTCGATATCGAGGCGGCATACGAGGCAGCGGTGAAATCTGCCACGACTCCCGGCTCTTCGAATCTGATGCGCCCCGACATAGATCCTTACATCGAGAAGGGCTATATCCCGCTGGGCTTCTATGCCGGCGACAATTCCGGCGACAATTCAGTCTCGCATGCCCTGGAGTACTATATTGCGGATTATGCGCTGTCGCTGCTTGCTGCCGATCTTGGCCATACTTCCGATTCGCGTCTTTTCTTGGAGCGGTCCCTGGGCTACAAGGCTTATTACAGCCGGCAGAGCGGTACTTTGAGGCCTCTGCAGGCAGACGGTTCTTTTTTGGCGCCTTTCGATCCCGCCGACGGTGCGGATTTCTCCAACGCTCCGGGTTTCCACGAAGGCTCGGCTTGGAACTACACTTTCTATGTGCCTCACGATATCCGCGGTCTGGCTTCGCTGATGGGTGGATCGCGAAAGTTCGTCTCCAAACTTCAGATGGTGTTCGACAAGGGATTGTACGATCCGGCCAACGAGCCGGATATCGCCTATCCTTACCTTTTCAGCTATTTCAAGGGCGAAGAGTGGCGCACCCAGAAAGAGGTCCGGAAGATCCTGCAGGAAGTCTATTCCACTGAGCCTGCCGGTATCCCCGGCAACGACGACTGCGGCACGATGTCGGCCTGGGCGGTATTCTCCATGATGGGCTTCTATCCCGACTGTCCCGGCTCGCCGTACTACACCCTCACCGCCCCTTCGTTCAGCCGCATCGAGATCAGGCTCGACCCTTCGCTCTGCGCCGGACAGGATCGCCTGGTGATCACTGCTTCGGGCGGTGCCGTGGGGGCTGGCGGCTCGGTTTCTGGCGGCTCTTCTCCCACGGGCTATATCTCCTCAATGCGCCTTGGCGGACGCCGTCTTAAGTCGTACCGCATCTCCCACTCCGACCTGGTCGGCGCCGGCACCCTCGACTTCCGCCTTTCCCCCAGGAAATAGCGCTCGGCCATCCCCGTCCCCGGTCATCCCCGTCCACGGCCACTCAGCCGCGCCTCGCGCGGCGTCCCGGGCCCCTGAGGCCGCGAGGTCTCGCCCCTTTCCTCGTCATTCCCAACTCGCACCGGGATCTCACCGGCCACTCAGCCGCGCCCTGCGCGGCGTCCCGGGCCCTTGAGGCCGCGAGGTATCGAGCGGCCGGGCTTACGAGGCCCCCGCCCTGGTTATGGCGGGGGGGGGGGG
>CAMNNY010000066.1 GCA_946546175.1 uncultured Bacteroidales bacterium | reverse complement strand
CCGGGGTAACTGCCAAAAACCTCCGCTCCCGCCGACCGGAATTCTTGGCCCGGGCGCAAGGCCCTCGCGCCACTCGCGCGGAGTCGGGAGTGGGGTGCGGAGGGCGTGCCACACGCGAGGGCTTCGCAGGGCGAAGCGGTGATGGGGGGAAGAGTAGTATATTTTTTTGAAGATCGCCGGGCGGAGCCGGCGATGACGAGAAAGTACCAGAAGCGGGGAAGGACGGAGAGGATGTCGGAGAGGGGCGGCCACGACAGAGAAGATTCCCGACAGGATCCAGTATGCCGGGAAGATGCCCAACACGCGCCGGCGATGACGGGAATAGTCGGGCATGACAAGGGGCGGAGAAGGACTACTTCGAGTAGTACTTGGGCCAACAGGCCTGGAGATAGGCCTTGAGAGCGTCTTCGTGGCGGTTGGGCTGGGGCTCGTAGAAGACAGTGCCGCGAAGGGAATCCGGCAGAAATTCCTGGTCTACGAAATGCCCGGGGAAGTCGTGGGCATATTTGTAACCGTCGGCATACCCAAGATCGGCCATCAGTTTGGTCGGCGCATTGCGAAGATGCAGGGGCACCGGAGCAGACTTGTCGGCTGCGGCAGCTTCGAGAGCCGCGGCTATCGCCATGTAGGCGGAATTGCTCTTGGGAGAGGAAGCCAGGTAGATGGCGCACTCCGAGAGAGGGATCCGGGCTTCGGGCATGCCGATGGCGTGGGCAATCTGGAAAGTGGCGTTGGCAAGAAGCAGGGCGTTGGGATTGGCAAGACCGATGTCTTCCGCTGCCAGGATACACATACGGCGGGCGATAAACAGGGGATCCTCACCACCGTCGAGCATGCGGGCCATATAGTAGACAGCCGCATTGGGGTCAGAGCCGCGCACGCTCTTAATGAAGGCGGATATGATATCGTAGTGCATCTCGCCGTCTTTGTCGTAGATGGCGGTGCTCTTCTGGAGGCAGTCGTTGACCACTTTGTTGTCGATTACAATCTCCTTTTTGCCGGCAAAGGAATCCACCACCACTTCCAGGATATTAAGGAGTTTACGTCCATCGCCCCCGCTCTGCCTAAGCAGTGCGTCGGTTTCCTTGAGGACTATGTTCTTTTCGCTCAGCACATCGTCTTTTTTCAAGGCGCGGTCGAGCAGTTCAAGAAGATCCTCCTTCTCCAAAGACTTCAGCACATAGACCTGGCAGCGCGACAGAAGGGGAGAGATCACCTCGAAGGAGGGATTCTCAGTTGTGGCGCCGATCAGGACCACAACACCCTGCTCTACAGCCCCTAAGAGAGCGTCCTGCTGAGCCTTGTTGAAACGGTGGATCTCGTCTATGAAGAGAATGGGCGCCTTTCCGGCCCGGAAGACAGACCCGGACTTCGCGGAATCAATCACCTCACGGACTTCCTTTACACCGGCACTCACGGCTGAGAGGGTATAGAACTCGCGTCCCAAAGACTCTGCCACTATCCTCGCAAGGGTTGTCTTTCCGACACCGGGAGGGCCCCACAATATGAACGAGGTAAGATTACCGCTCTCTATCATATTGCGAAGTATGCATCCTTTGCCGACAAGGTGTTTCTGGCCGACATATTCTTCGAGGCTTGTAGGCCTCATACGCTCCGGCAGGGGAGCAAGCAGTGTAGTTGCTGGCATTGATTCCAAAGTGATTCTCACAAAAATACCCATTTGTTCTCCATTTCACAAATAAATCGCTAACTTAGCAATGCCGTGACTAAACCTGCCCTCATAATTCTGATTGTATCTACCGCAATCTGTTTCCCGCTTGTGGCATCAGCCGAAAGCCGGGTTGAGCGGGCGGGCATCGTCAATTCCCCAAAAGGATTCGGAATCTCAATGGGCATCCAGCAGAGCGACCGCCAGATCTACAACACCTTAAACCTTGTCGCCGATCTGGAAGGTATTCTCGACGGAAGTGAAGATACGCCTGGAATCAAGTTCAGCTATATTCACGAGAATATCCTCAAGGCCGGGACCATACGCGACGACGTCGGTTACAAACTGTTTTTCGGGGGCGGTTTTTCAGCAGGTTTTGTCAAGGACCACGGCCCTTCCGTGAGAAACCACGGAGCAATGCTCGGAATGGCTGCTGCGGCAGGAGTTATCTTCATCTTCCCGGGCAGTATCGACATAGCACTCAGTTTCACAGGAGAGTTTGGTCTTCATCTGCGCACCGATGAGAAATATGGCAATTTGGACTTGGCCTGGTACGAGAACGGAGTGATAAAAGCCCCTATTCCGCAAATAACGCTTTACTATAGATTCTGATGGGAAAGTCGCTCAAATTGGCCGTTTTAGGCATAGTGATCCTGACACATACAATGGTTTGCCAGGCGGAAGGTCCCAGGCTTCGGTATGGAGTCCAATGGGGCTACAATGCCCTGGCATTGAGCGCCTGTCAGTACACCTATCTGACCGATATCGGCTACAGGGTTTCCGAAGGCGAAGACCTCCACGCAGACTACTTCACAAATGCTTTTGTCAGTGCCGATCTCGGGCTCGAATTCCTCAATTCCCTTGCCCTTACCGCAAGGGCCGGATACAGGGGAGTGGCAAAAGGATATAGAGTCTTTCCGGCTGAGCTCCAGCTAAGCTGGTTCACCAAGGGTTATGAAGGCTCAAGTCCCTTCTTATTCGCAGTCGGAGGACTTGCCCTCACAGAAAGCCTCGGCTTTGACGACAACATAAACGTAGTCGCTGCCGGTTTCGGTTACCGGCATAAACTCAGCCACAAAATCAGCTTGGATGGTTTTGTAAGGACAAATTACATCTCATGCAGTCCTTTGCCCATCGATGAATACGACGGAGTGATTGCACGCGAGAGGACTATATACTCGCGGGCAACCAACCTGAGTATCGACTTTGGAATCGGTCTGTATTTCTAAAGGGTCACAGACAACCAGACTAAATACCCTGCCTCGAGAGCAAGCATCAATGCGCCCTCGAGACGGTTGATACGGGCGTGTTTGCCTATATAGGCCGCAAGGGCCACCGCTACCGCACTGGCCAGCAGGACGGCAAGGTCCACAGTGCCCATCCCCGCTGTGCTAAGAGGCCTGATGAGCGAAGACAGGCCGAGGATCAGCAGAATGTTGAAGATATTGCTGCCGATGATGTTGCCAAGGGCCAGCTGGCCCTTCTTTTTAGCAGCGGCGACAATGCACGTTACGAGTTCGGGCAGGGAAGTACCACCGGCAAGAAGAGTGATGGCGATGAACTTCTCGCTGACCCCAACAGCCTTCGCAAAAGCGACTGCATGATCCACGAACAGACGGCCACCGAAAATCAGTCCGGCAAGACCGCCCAAAACCATCAGGACGGCCACTCCGATACCTCTTTCGCGACTCTGTGCCTCTTCTTCAGGCTGCGCTTCCTCTTTGCCGCTCCGTAAGCTGACAACCATGTATGCCGCGAACAGAAGCAGGAACAAGACGCCGTCTATCCAGTTGAGACTGCCCTTCAAGGTAAGCAGGACAAAAAACAGGGTGACACCGACCATAGTCGGTATGTCCCTTTTAGTATTGAGCGGAGTCACCGCTATGGGGGCAAGAACCGCCGTAAGGCCCAGTATAAGAAGCGTATTCATGATATTGGACCCGACGACATTTCCGATCGAAATATCCGCCGACCCCTGAATGGCGCCCGTGAGGCTCACGACAAGTTCGGGGCAGGAGGTCCCGAATCCGACTATTGTGACACCTATGACGAACTCACTCACACCGGATTTGCGTGCGATGGCAGAAGCGCCGTCAACAAGATAATCCGAACCAAACACTACCAACGCCAGACCGGCGAGAATAAGCAGTAAATCTATTATCATATCAGCTCCAAACGGCAAACGTTCTCAACATGCTGGGTATGGGGGAACATATCCACAGGCTGAACGGCCGTAATCTTGTACTGCCCCGAAAGGATCGCGAGGTCGCGGGCCTGCGAAGCAGGGTTGCAGCTCACGTAGACAATGCGCCGGGGCGACGCGTTGAGGATAACCTGTGCAACATCCGGATGGATACCGGCACGCGGAGGGTCGAGGATGATCACATCCGGGCGTCCATGCTCATCGATGAAATCATCAGTGAGTATGTCTTTCATGTCGCCTGCGAAAAACTCGCAGTTGGTGATGCCGTTGCGGCGGGCGTTGTCCTTGGCATCTTCGATGGCCTCCGGCACATACTCTATTCCAATCACCTTTGAGGCGCCTTTGCTCACAAACTGAGCTATCGTTCCGGTACCGGTGTAGAGGTCGTATACGACTTCATCTCCGGTAAGTCCGGCAAATTCCCTTGCTACCTTATAGAGTTCGTACGCCTGATCCGTGTTGGTCTGGTAGAAAGACTTGGGACCGATCTTGAACGAGAGCCCCTCCATAGTCTCATAGATGGAGTCGTCTCCCTTGTAAAGTATGCAGTCCTGGTCGGCAACCGAATCGTTGACCTTTGAGTTTATGATGTAATAAAGGGAGCTTATCTGGGGGAATTCCGCTGCGATTGCATCCAGATAAGACTCTCTGAGAGGGAAGTCTTGGCTGAAACAGATTATCAGCATAACCTGCCCATTATCAGCGGTCCTAACAAAAATGTTTCTTAGAATTCCGGTTTTTTCCCTCAAATTATAGAAGGAAATGCCGTGCTCCAGGGCGTATTTTTTAACAAAAAGCCTGATCGCATTGGAGGGTTCGGGCTGCAGATAGCAGTGCTCGATGTCGAGCACCTTGTCGAAGAGTTTGCCAACATGGAAACCCAGTCCGACGCGCTGAAGGTCGGTCAGATTGTCGGGGTCCTCGTCGGTAAGGATCCACCTCTTTTCAGAAGCGGTAAATTCAAGTTTGTTGCGATACTCGGTAATCTTGGCGGAGCCGATGGTCGGCATAATCTCCGGGACATCGAGGTGGCCGATGCGCACGAGCTGGTCGTAGACCTGGCGGCGCTTGGCTTCCAGCTGGAGGTCGTAGGGGAGTATCTGCCACTTGCATCCTCCACAGACGCCGAAGTGTTTGCAGAAAGGCTCAAGACGGCGGGGCGAAGGCTCGACAACACGGATTATCCGGCCTTCGAGGTAAGACTTGCGCCTCTTGATAACCAGGACATCCACCACATCGCCAGGTACGGCAAAAGGGACGAAGAGGACCCTTGGGGTAACCTCTTCGCCCTCAGTCGGAAGCTTGGCATGGGCGATGGCCTTGCCTTCGGCCGCCACCGCTTCGATGGTGATATTCCGCAGTATAACTTCTGTCTTAGGCCCTCTTGCCATCTTACGAATTCTTCACCTCGACACGGCTTGCAGCGAACTTGAAGCCGGCCTTTCCTAGTTCTGAATAAAGGACCTTGCGAAGGTCGAAATACAGGGGCCAATAATTCTCAGCCTTGCACCAGATACGGGTCCTTACGGTAACTGCGTCTTTGTTAATGTCGCAGACAGCATAGAACGGTCCATCTGCCTCACCAAGTGGTTCGGTGAGAACGCGCTCGTCCTTGGCGACAAGACCCTTGATTGTATCAATGAGTTTCTCAACGTCTGTTCCGTGCTCGAAAGGAAGGTCGATATCGAGGCGGCGTACAGGCTTCTGGGAATAGTTGTCGATGGTGCCGGCGCTGAGGGCTCCGTTGGGAAGCACGATCACGCGGTTGTCGACAGTGAGAAGCTTGGTCGAAACTATATTGACTTCGGTAACTGTGCCGAGATAGCCCTGGGCTTCGATGAGATCGCCTGCCTTGAAGGGCTTGAAGATGATCAGCATAATTCCGCCGGCGAAATTCTGGACGGTGCCGCTCAGAGCCATACCGATGGCCATGCCGCCGGCAGCAAGAAGAGCTGCAAGGGAAGTGGTGTTGATACCCAGAGTGCTGATCACGATCACTATGAGAAGCACGGTCAGGGTGATGCTTACCAGCGAAGAAGTGAAGGTGATGATGGCCTTGTCGGTCTTCTTCCTCTCCATGGACTTCGTGACTGCGTTTTTGATCTTCTTGATCAGCCATGCTCCAATGATGTAGACGGCGATAGCTGCAAGCACTTTAAGACCAAATTGAAGCGCATTCTGCCCGAGAGTCTGCAGGGCAGTGTTGGGGTCTTCCTTAATGGTAGCGACCAAGGCTTTGGTAGCCTCTTTAGTGGCCTGAAGAGTCGAATCCGGGTTAGCGATTGCGCCGGGCACGGCTTGGAGTAAAAATCTCAGCATTGTCTTTTTCTATTTTAATTTATCGTGCTAATATACGAAAAATATCTATAAGCGCATGCAGCGCATGGCGTTGAGCACGGCAAGAACCATTACGCCTACGTCGGCGAAAATAGCGAGCCACATGTCGGCGATTCCCAGCGCCCCCAGAATGAGGCATATCAGTTTGACCGCGATTGCAAAGACGATGTTCTGCCAGACTATACCCAGACATTTACGGCTGATCCGGATCGCAGTTACTATCTTCTGCGGATCGTCGTCCATCAGGACAACATCGGCGGCTTCGATTGCGGCGTCGCTGCCCATAGCACCCATCGCAATGCCGATATCGGCGCGGGAGAGCACGGGAGCGTCGTTGATGCCGTCTCCGACGAAGGCGAGTTTCCCCTCGGGATGGTTAGCAAGAAGCTCCTCGACCCTGCCGACCTTGTCTTCGGGCAGCAGTTCGCTGCAGACCTTGTCGATGCCGAGTTCGGCGGCTACATGGCCGGCGACCTTTGCACTGTCGCCGGTGAGCATTACCGTGCGCGTAACACCGGATTTGCGAAGGTCGGCGATGGCCTGCTTCGAACCGGGCTTTACCACATCCGAGATAACTATATGGCCCGCATACTGCCCGTCGAGTGCGACATGTATGATCGTGCCTACGCTGTGGCACTCCACGGGCTCGATTCCGAGCATCTGCATCAATTTGTCGTTGCCGGCAGCTACCTGCACGCCGTCTACGACTGCACGCACGCCATGCCCGCTGATTTCTTCGATGCCAGATACTCTCGAACGGTCAACGAACTTGCCGTAGGCCTTGCGAAGGCTCAGGGCTATCGGGTGCGAAGACGAACATTCGGCCAGTGCGGCATATTCGATGAGCTTTTCATCTTCGATGGGGGAGTGATGCACTCCGGTTACCTCGAATACGCCCCTCGTAAGTGTGCCGGTCTTGTCGAATACCACCGTTCTTACTTTAGACAGAGTCTCGAGGTAGTTGGAGCCCTTGACGAGCACACCCTTGCGGCTGGCTCCGCCGATGCCGGCGAAGAACGACAGAGGAATGCTGATAACCAGGGCGCACGGGCAGCTTATGACAAGGAAGGTGAGCGCCCTGTAGACCCATACGTCCCACATAGGGCCTCCGTCCATTCCAGCTATAAGCCTGATTACAGGGGGAATGAGCGCAAGCGCGAGGGCGGAAAGGCATACAGCGGGAGTATAGACGCCCGCGAACCTTGAGATGAAGTTCTCCGATTTGGACTTGCGCGACGAGGAGTTCTCTACGAGCTCGAGAATACGCGAGACGGTCGATTCGCCGAACGCTTTGGTCGTACGGACTTTCAGGACGCCGCTAAGGTTGATGCAGCCGCTGATGACCTCGCAGCCGGGTTCTACAGAGCGGGGGAGACTCTCGCCGGTGAGGGCGGAGGTGTTCAGCGAGGATGAGCCCTCGATCACGACGCCGTCAATGGGGACCTTCTCTCCGGGCTGAACAATAATTGTGCTGCCTACACTAACATCGTCAGGATCAACCTTTTCGAGGGCTCCACCTTCAGTTTCAATATTGGCATAATCGGGGCGAATATCCATCAGTTCACTGATGCTCCTGCGGCTCTTGCCCACGGCGTATTTCTGGAAGAATTCACCTATCTGGTAGAAGAGCATGACCGCGATAGCCTCGTTGAAGTCGCCGCTCTTCTCGTAGATCGCCAGTGCGAAGGCGCCGACGGTTGCCACTGCCATCAGGAAGTTCTCGTCGGTTGGGCGACCGTTGACTATGCCGAGCGCAGCCTTGCGCAGAATATCGTAGCCAATAAGCACATAAACGCCCAGATAGAGAACCAATTTAAGCCAGAAGTTGCTGATAGGGAGCAGATTGAGTGCGACAATAAGGACAGCCGTACAGACTATCCTCGTGAGCATCGTCCTCTGTTTTTTGCTTAACTTCATTGCTTACAGCGAGATTTCACAGTCGGGCTCTACCTTTTTGCAGGCTTTCAGGACAGCCTTCATGACGGCTTTGTCGTCGGCGCCGTCGGCAAATTCGACGGTCATTTTCTGGGTCATGAAGTTGACTACGGCGTCGGTGACGCCTTCTGTCTTCTTGGTTGCGTTTTCCATGAGTCGGGCGCAATTGGCGCAGTCGACTTCGATTTCGTATGTCTTTTTCATATTGTTTGTTGTTTCTGAGAGCAAAGGTAGGGGAGAGAGTGTGCAACTCAGTTGCAAATAAGTCCGATTTTGGTTTACTTTGCATTCAGATGAAAAACGAATTCGAAGACATACTGACGGGGCACGGAGTCAAGGTTACAGCCAATAGGATCTTGATTCTCAGGGCTTTGCATGATGCATCAAGACCGCTTTCGATGGCCGATCTGGAGGCGGAGCTGGAGACTATAGACAAGTCTATCATTTCCAGGGCTTTAGCTACATTCAGAGCGCATCATCTCGTGCACCAGATACTCTCTGGCGATGAGGCCAAGTATGAATTCTGCCACAGCCACGAAGGCCACTGCGAAGACGATGACGAACATGTCCATTTTTACTGCGAGAAATGCCACAGGACCTTTTGCCTTGAGGATATGAAAATCCCCGAGGTCGTATTTCCTCAGGGATTCATCGTGGAAGATATCAACTTCGTTGCTTCGGGTATTTGCCCGGATTGCTCCAAGAAGTCGCAATAGGGGAAGTCTTTTCAAATACACAAGTTAACATAATATAAATTGTGTAACAAAAGACCATCGGCTACACTTTTATGCATATACCTTTCTTATATAGTGGGAACGTAACAAGCCAGGTGGTCAGAACTACGAGCAACGAATACACCGCCGAGATTAAAGTCGCTGAGATTGGCGAATTCGCACCGATGTCCGTACATACGCCTGAAAT
>CAMNNY010000065.1 GCA_946546175.1 uncultured Bacteroidales bacterium | reverse complement strand
CCGGAGCCTTCCAGAATACCGGCATAAGCGGGACCTTGACTATCGGAGAAAACATTACGTCCCTGGGAACGGATGCGTTCCGTGCTGTCATCGGAATTACTGAGGCCGTCTGGAACCATACGCCCCAAACGCTCGGCGGAGGCATTTTCTATGGGTGCAGCAACCTTGCGTCCGTGACGATCAGCGATGAACTCTCCATTCCAGGTTATATGTTCTTCAATTGCGACCGTCTCACAAGCATCTCCTTCGATGCCGAGGTGTCCTCTATAGGGGACAATGCCTTCAATTCCTGCGACCGGCTCGCCGGGATTGACGTGCCGGCGACCGTTACCTCGATCGGCGCAAATGCTTTTTCTAACTGCGTGGCTCTGACGGAAATAATCCTTCCGGAGTCTGTAGTGAGCCTGGGCAAAGAGGCGTTTTCCGGATGCAAAGCTCTCGCGAGAGTGACTTTCCCCACAAGCGCATCCTTCACGACCGTGCCCGACGGCTGCTTCAAGGAATGCACAGCTCTGGTTTCGGCTCCTATCCCTTCGAATATCACCACTGTCCGGCAGTATGCCTTCCAGAGTTGCGGCTTCACCTCGATGCCGGAAGGTTGGGGCAGGAGCGGCCTTACCTATGAGACCCACGTCTTCAGGTACTGCCCGATAGAATCCATTACATTCCCGGATCATTGGACCTCTGTTCCTGCCAACTTCTGCTGGGACTGGAGAAGTCTCACAGAAGTGCATTTCGGTGCGGGTGTTACAACTATAGGCGGGAGCGCATTCCGCGATTGCAAGGCTCTGACGGACGGGTCCCGTATCGTAGTCCCTGACCGGGTGATTTCGGTTGGAAGCTATTGTTTCTACGGAAGCGGACTGACGAGCCTGCCTTCAGGAATCAACAATCCGAATATCACGCTCAGTGACAATGTGTTTGCTAACACTCCTCTTGTCTCGGCCGATGTCTCGCAGTGGACAACCATCCCGGCGAGTTGTTTCGGCTCTTGCAAGAGCCTGGTTTCGGTGGTATGGGGCTCATCTCTGACAACAATACAGAACAATGCTTTTCTGGATTGTACTTCACTTGCAAGCATTTCAGATTTTCCCGCTTCGCTGACGGCTGTTCAGACAAATGCCTTCAGGAATACCGCCCTGACCGATATCCCCGGTGGCCTTCGCGACGACATAACCTACGGAGACTCGGTCTTTTATGGGATCAAAATAACCTCGCTGACTTTGCCCGACGGTTTCACTCGGATCCCCAATGGTATGTTTAACAGTTGCACTCTTCTCGAAGAACTCGATCTGAACGATGTCACCTATCTGGGGCAATTAGCTTTCAGCGGATGCAGTGCGCTCGCTACCGTGTCGGCCCCGTTGGTGGAAACACTGAGCTACTGTTCGTTCTACCGGAACGCGTCCCTTGTTTCGATCTCACTCCCTTCCATAGTGACTTTCAGCAGTGGTATCTACACCGGAATAATCAATGAATGCCACGCGCTCCGCACGATAGATCTGGGTGAAAACCTCCAGAATTTGAGCAGTAACTGTTTCTACTACGACGAAAACCTGGAGACTCTGATCATCCGCAGGCCGGATGCAGTAGTGACGCTCAACACCACCCTCAACAACCGCTCGGGCAATCCCGTTCCGCTAATCTATGTGCCGGCGGCACTTGTCGACAGCTACAAGGAAACGGCTCCCTGGAGCAATTACGCTGACTACATCAGATCTTTGGATGAACTTTAACCGGGAGCGGTAGTCGGGATTTGCCAAAAACTGCTAAATTTGTAGACGGAGGGCCGGTGGTCCTCCGTCAAATGTTATCGCCATGAAAAAGAAGACCCTCATAGCGGCTCTGATCGCCCTTGCGCTCAGCCTGCCCGCGTTCGCTGTGTTCAATGAGAGGGACCTCAGCCAGACCATTTCAGTGCTCAGGTTCGAGCTCAAGCAGCAGTACGACAAGCTCACCGCCAGGGAAGAGCGTATCAACTCGCGCAACAGCGACCGTCGCAGGCAGATGGTCAGCCTGATGAAGAAGTGCAACGAGCTTTCGCTCATGCTCTACTCCCAGAACCAGGACTTCACCTTCGACCACACTTATGCCCTTGGTGAAGTCACCAAACAGTACGACGAGTTCAGCAAGCGCAGGCTGCCCTTCGACGACATGATCGTCAATCTCGACATAGAGATCGACCGCTACGAGCGTCTGATCGAGTCGCTTAGGCGTCTGCCGCCCTCGCTCGAAGAGATTCCGGAGGTGCCCGACAGCATCGTCAGGGAACTCGGCGGCCCGACAGCCCACCTGAGGCGTTCGCGCCCCATTCAGCGCCCGCATGCCGCAGATCAGCGGCCGCAGCTCGACTCGGCGAAGTTGGCGGAGATGGAGCGCGAGAGGCGCACATTCGTGCTCGACTCCATAGGCCAGGTCGACAGAGACTCCTGCATCTACTATGCCCTGAGCATGCTCAAGATGTACAAGGACCAGCGCAGCAGGATCTCGCGCGACTCCGAGCACTACACCTCCATGAGCGAGCGCCTCAAGAGCAGCTACGACTACGCCCAGAACAAGTACAGGCTCATCCAGAAGCGTATCTTCATTGACGGCCAGGACAACTACTTCAGGGTCCTTTCAAGTTTCCCTGCCTACGCCAAAAGGGCATGGCAGGACGCAGTCCAGAAGTATGCACCTCCCAGAGACGGAATCCGCCCGCCAAAGTCCGGACGCCACCGCATCTCCGACCCGTTCGACACCTCCGAACCTTCGAGCCTGGCCGACCGCTACAATATCCGCGGGGCCAGCGAGTGGAGAGGCCCGATAGTGGTGGGATTCATATTCTTCATCCTGTTCTACCTGATCCTTGCGACAGTCCTCAGCAACCTTGCAGTAGGCATCTCGGCTAAGAAGGTTAAGGCCTTCCAGAGTGATTGGTTCAAGGACCGCAAACGCATCATCACCCTCCTTGCCGGGGCGGTTATCTTCGCTATCTCAGTGATGATAGCAATGACGGCCGTGAAGCAGAACTTCATCGTCGAGGCTTCGCACCTGCTTCTGATATTCTCCTGGCTGCTTATCGCCATCCTCGCTTCGCTGCTCGTAAGGCTCGACGCAGATGAGCTCAAGAACAGCGTGAGGATGTACTCGCCCGTGATAATCATGGGCCTTATCGTCATCAGCTTCAGGATTATCTTCATCCCCAACAGGCTGCTCAATCTTATCTATCCGCCGCTGCTGCTGGGATTCTGCATCTGGCAGCTGGTGCTCTGTATCCGCAAGTCCGACAAGGTCAGAAAGAGCGACCTGACTTATGCCTGGATCACCTTCGTGGTGATGCTCGGCTCCACCGTCATGGCCTGGATGGGCTATGTCCTGATGGCAGTCCAGATCTTTATCTGGTGGCTCTTCCAGCTCGCTGCCATCGAGACGGTGACGGCCCTTCACGACATCATCGACATCTACGAAGCCAAGCTCTTCAACAGCCGGTATCCCGTTTTCGGAAAGCGCGACGGCGACCATGTCGAAAAGACATGGCTGTTCGACTTCCTGGAGATGTCGCTCCTTCCCGTGGCGGCTATCCTGTCGCTGCCTATGAGCATCTGGCTTGCAGCAGGCGTATTCGACCTCACGACCGCATGCCAGACCATATTCTACCACCCGTTCTTCAACCTGAGCGACGCCGAGGGCAACCCTATCCTTCACCTCTCGCTCTTCAAGATGGTGGTAGTAAGTTCGCTGTTCTTTATCTTCCGCTACATTGCCTATATCCTCAAGGCCGTCTACAAGAAACACAAGTTCGCCAAGGTCAGGGCAGCCAGCGGAAGCGACAAGGTGATGGAGAACGAAGTCAACCTCACCCTCGCCAATAATCTGATCGGAATCATCGTCTGGGGTATCTACATAGCGTTCTCGATAGTGCTCCTCAAGATCCCTATGGGAGCCCTCTCGATTGTGGCCGCAGGTCTTGCTACCGGTGTCGGTCTTGCCCTCAAGGACATCCTCAACAACTTCTTCTACGGCATCCAGCTCATGTCCGGCCGTCTCAGGGTAGGGGACTACATTGAGTGCGACGGCGTCAGGGGCAAGGTCGAGAACATCTCTTACCAGACTACCCAGATTCAGACGCTGGACGGGGCTCTGATGGCCTTCACCAACAGCACTCTCTTCAACCAGAACTTCAAGAATCTTACGAGAAACAATTCCTACGAGCTGCTCGTCATCCCCGTGGGAGTGGCTTATGGTGTCAATGTCTCGCAGGTCAGGGAGATGCTCACCGAGGCCCTTAAGACGCTTTATTCGCAGGATGAATTCGGACGCGACGTTGTCGATCCGAAGAGAGGGATCACCGTGGCATTCAGCGACTTTGGCGAGAGCAGCGTCGATCTGGTAGTCAAACAGTTCGTGCTGGTCGAAAAGCGCGCGGCCTACATGGCTTCCGCCAAGGAACTCATCTACAACACCCTCAATGAGAACGGAATCGAGATACCGTTCCCTCAGCGCGACCTCTATATTAAACAAATCCCCCAGAAATGATACTCTATATTGCAATAGCAGCAGTCTTGGCGGCGCTTATAGCTTGGGCGATAACCCATTTTGCCGCCCAATCGAAGTTTGTGCATGAGACAACACGCCTTGAGGGGGAACTCAAGGCGGAGAAAACGCTGCGTGAACACGAAGCGGAGGAGGCCAGGCGGCGTCTTGATGAAGCCCGCGCTGACTACGACAAGACCCTTGCCGATCTCAAGGAGAGTCAGAAGGCCGTGATCGAAGCGACCAAAAACGAACTCGCTCTCGAGAACGAAAAGCGCATGAAGGCCCGTGAGGAGTCAATCAAGAAAGAAGCCGCAGAGACTATCAAGAACATCACGGACGGTCTCGACAAGAACATCAAGGAGATGAAGGAAGCCTTCGAGGCCCAGAAAAAAGCCAGCACCGAAGACGCCGTCTCGATCAAAACCAAGTTCGATGAGACTGTCCGCAACCTTGAGAAACAGACCGACGCTATCGGCACTCAGGCTGGCGACCTTGCAAAGGCTCTAAAGGGCCAGAGCAAGATGCAGGGTGTGTTCGGAGAGACCATCCTCGAAAATATTCTCAAGAAGGAGGGCCTCACCCCCGGGCGCGACTACGACGCTGAGTTCTACCTGCGCGACCGCAAGGGCAATATCATCCAGAACGAAGAGACAGGCCGCAAGATGCGCCCCGACTTCGCGCTTCATTTTCCGGACAATACCGATGTGCTTCTCGATTCGAAGGTCTCGCTCACGGCCCTTGCCGACTACTACGCCGCCCAGACCGACGAGCAGAGAAGGGAAGCGTCGAAGCGCAATCTCGAGTCGGTCCTCTCGCATATCGCCGAGCTCACCTCAAAGGAGTATCAGAAGTATGTGGAAGGCCGCACTACCCTCGAGTACGTGATCATGTTCATCCCCAACTACGGAGCTTATCAGCTTGCCAAGCAGGAGGATCCCGACATTTTCGCAAAGGCTTTCAGACAGAATGTCCTGATCACTACCGAAGAGACCCTTATCCCGTTCCTTCGCCTCATACGTTCGGCCTGGGTCCAGAAAGACCAGCTCGACAATATGGCCGACATAGTGAATGGAGCTCAGAAGATGGTAGACCGCGTGGCCACGTTCTGCGAGAAGAACGTAGAGGTCGGCAATGCCCTTGGCCGTACCGTCAAACTCTTCGAAGAAAACACTCAGCGGCTGGTAGACGGCCGTCAGAGCATAGTCAAGGCAGCAAATGAGGTAATCGCCGCCGGAGTCAAGCTCACTCCCGGCAAAATCCTTCCCGAGACCCAAGAATGACACCTTTCCTCAGACAGGTAGCTCAGCGGTATTACTCGCCCGGCGATCTTGGGCAGACGGTTTTCGTCTTCCCCAACCGGCGTTCGCTCGCGTTTTTCAGGAAGCATCTGTGTGACCTGGCAGCGGCCGACTCCCGCACCATGCTCTCTCCGAGGCTCACCACCATCGGCGACTTCTTCGCCACGATGGGCGGGGTAGCGGCTTCAGAGCGCATCTCGCTGCTTCTGGAACTCTACGAAGTCTACCGCAGGCTCAATCCCAAGGCCGAACCGCTCGACGATTTCATATACTGGGGCGATGTGCTGCTAGCCGATTTTGACGACATCGACAAGTACAGGGTCGATGCGCGCATGCTCCTTCGCAATATCGCCGACCTCAAGGCCATGAAGGACAGCTTTGAGTACGCCGATCCCAGGCAGAAAGAGGCTATTGACAGGCTGGTGCGCAATTTCGATAAGGTAGTTCCCAGCGGCAATCCCAGGCGCGACGTCAAAGACGGCTTCAGGCAGATCTGGGACATGCTCTATCCTCTCTACACGAAGTTCCGTGAGGCTCTCTGCGCGAAAGGCATGGCCTATGAAGGCAAGATCTACCGCGACCTTGCCGACAGGCTCGAAGATACCCCCGTGGCCGACATCCTTCCTGAGGTGTACCCAGGAGTGGGGACCGTCGTGTTCGTGGGGCTCAACGCTCTCAACGAGTGTGAGAAGGCCGTGCTCGGCAAACTCCGCGATGCCGGCCTTGCCGAGTTCTGCTGGGACTTCGCGGGGCCGTTCATAGCCGACGACAGCAATGTCTGTTCGCTCTTCCGCAAGGAAAACCTCGCGCTTTTCCCGCCGTCCTTCACCCCCGAAGCGGGCGAGGGCAGCCCCAAGATCCATATCTGCAAGGTTCCGTCGGCTACAGGCCAGGCGCGACTGCTGCCCGACATACTCGCGAAGGTCCCCCAGGCCGAGCGCGGCGTCGATTTCGCCGTGGTGCTCGCCGACGAGACCATGCTCCTGCCAGTGCTTGGCAGCCTTCCCAGGCTCGAGGACGGCGTCAATGTCACGATGGGTTACCCCATGCGCTCGAGCGAGTGGTGTTCGCTGATGCGCGACATCCTCTCTATGCAGATGAGGCTGCGCTCCAAGGACGGAGATTGGTACTTCTACCACAAAAGTTTCCACGACATAGTGTCCTCCGGGATAGTCCGTGCCCTGCTTTCGGAGCAGGAGCAGGCGAGAGTCTCGGAGATATTCAAGGCAGCAAGATTCTATATCCCGGCCGAAGATATGAACGCCGGTCCCGTCTTGTCTGCCATATTCAAGGCGGTCGTGCGCGATCCGGCCTCGACCGATGCGGCCCAGAGCGATGCTCTGGCGGACTACCTGCTGGAAGTCTGCACTACGCTCGCGTCGCTGCTCAGGGGCTCTGACGACCCCAATATAGTGCTTCAGCTCGATTTCGCGAAGCGCTACTACCAGGCGGTCAGCCGCCTGCGCGACCTTCACCTCGCCCTGCTTGCGCGCACGTGGGAGCATCTGCTCGAGCAGATCCTCGCTGGTATCAACGTCCCCTTCGAAGGCGAGCCGCTCGGGGGCCTGCAGGTCATGGGTCCGCTTGAGACGCGCGCGCTTGATTTCAAGCATATAGTCATCCTCAATGCCAACGAAGGGGTCTTCCCGCGAATCAGCGCCTCCTCTTCGTTTATCCCCCCGGAGATACGCGCGGCCTTCGGCCTTCCGACCTACCTCAGGCAGGATGCGGTCTGGGCTTACTATTTCTACAGGATGATCACTCGCGCCGAGGATGTGTGGCTGCTCTACGACTCGCGTACGGAAGGGCTCAATACCGGCGAAGAAAGCCGTTTTGCAGCCCAGCTCCGTTTCCTCTATCACTCGAGGATCTGTGAGGTCGACGAGATAGTGGCTAGCGCCGACATTTCCCATTCGGGTGAGGCTGAGGAGATAAGAAAGACCCCCGAAGACCTCGAAAAGATCCGCAGTAAGGTGTTCTCGGCTTCCTCCCTTCAGGACTATGTCTCCTGTCCGGCGAAGTTCTACTACAAACACATCCAGGACCTCAGGCCCGAGGGAGAGGTCAAGGAATCCCTCGATCCGGGCATGGAAGGCAATGTCTGCCACGATGTGCTCAAGGACATCTATTCGGAGAGCGGGGGCGAAGTCGACGAGCAGTTCCTCAAGGGATGGCTCGCCCGAAAAGACGAAGTCAGGCGGCGTGTGGTCCGTCAAATCGGCAAGGAGACGCGCAGCATCGAAGTCGGCGGGCAGGACCTCGTCACGGCGGAAGTGCTTGTCAAATTCATTCTGAGGGTTTTCGAGTCCGACATCAGCCAGATAAAGGCCTGCGGACCGCTGAAGATACTCGGGCTTGAGCTGCCAATGGATGTTGAGATCTGCGGGCACAAGTTTACGGGGCGTATCGACCGTCTCGATACATTCCGCCCGGGTCAGGTCCGTGTGGTGGACTACAAGACCGGCCGCGACACCCAGGACGCCCTCGCGCTGACCGCTGCCGCAGATGCATTCAAGCCTGCCAACAAGGCCGCGCTTCAGTTCTTCGTCTACGACAGGATGGTCGCCGCGCGAAGCGAATTCGCCGGCAAGACCCTCTGCAACGCCATGTACGCGATGAACAGCTTCTTCACGGAAGAGGTGAATACCTATCCCGCCGACGAAGCGTTCGGGCGCGAACTGGAGAAGGCGATAGGGGAGACTTTCGCCGAGATGGAAAACCCGGAGGTGCCTTTCGCACGTACGGACGATTCCAAAAAGTGTGAGTACTGCGACTTTAAGCTTCTTTGCGGAAAATGATGGAAGAACAACTGAAAAGACTGCGCGAAGGCGGGGGAGTCGAGCTGATGAAGGCTTCGGCCGGATCAGGCAAGACCTTCTCCCTTGCCCGCGAATACATAAGGCTGCTGATGCTTGAGCGCAAGGAAGACCACCCCTACAGGCATATCCTTGCCGTGACCTTCACCAACAAAGCGACTTCGGAAATGAAGCTCAGGATAGTCGACAGCCTCGACACCCTTGCACACCATCCGGAACATTCCCCCTACAGGGATTACCTTAAGAAGGAATGCGCGATAGAATCCGATGACGAACTGAGCCGGGAGTGTAAGCGCATGCTCACCGATATCCTTTGCGACTACGGAGCCTTCTCTGTCAGCACCATCGACCATTTCTTCCAGAGGGTGCTGCGCTCGTTCTCGCGTGAGGTCGGACAGTTTGCCGAGTATCAGGTCGAGCTGGACCGCACATCGCTTGTAGAGGAGAGCGTCGACCGTGTGCTCGACTCCCTTACCGAGGGCGACCGGGCCCTGCTCGAATGGCTCTCAGAGAGCGCGGTGGAGCGCACTTCCGAGGGCGACCGCTACAAGGTAAGGAATGCACTCTCCGAATTTGCCGGCGGCTACATGTCGGAGAAGTACCGCGAGAAGGCGGAAGCTATCGGCCTCAACAGGCAGAAAGCTTTTTCGAAGGAGAATCTTCGAAGGCTCTCCTCGCTCTGCTCGAAGATATGCAAGGACTACGACTCGGGGCTGAAGGCTGCAGCCGCGGCGGCTCTTCTGAAGGCGGAAGCGCAGCCCAAGCCCAACAGCAATCTTCTTAAGAAACTGCAGGCCATCGCCTCCGAAGGAGCCAAGGCCATCGGCGATGGGCCCTCGCGGCAGTATTGGACCAAAGCATCCGAAGCCGGTATCATAACTGCCGTGGAGGCTTATCTGGGTAGGCCGCTTCAGGTTTACAATACCGCTGAAAAGCTTAGGGGGCAGGTTGCCGTCTTCAGGGTTGCGGACGCGCTCGACACCCAGTTCGAGGCTCTTCTGAAAGAGAAAAACGTGCTGAGCCTCGACGATACCAACTCGATTCTTCGCGACATAATCGCCGGATCGGACGCTCCCTTCATCTACGAAAAGGTAGGCGTGCGCTACCGGCATTTCCTGCTGGATGAGTTTCAGGATACCTCCTCGACTCAGTGGGACAATTTCCGCCCGCTGCTCCAGAACAGCATAGCCGAAGGCTGCTACAACCTGATAGTCGGCGATGTGAAACAGAGTATCTATCGCTGGCGAAGCGCCCGCTGGGACATTTTCGACACGAGGGTCGAAGCCGAGCTCGGCAGGACAGTCCTCCATCCGCTCGACCAGAACTGGCGCAGCGCTTCCGAGATAGTTGATTTCAACAACACTTTTTACAAGGCCTGGGCGGCGCAGCTGGATACGTCATTCGCCGAAGCGGCGCAGGGCTCGGCCGTGAAGGCCGAAGCCGAGCGCCGGCCCGTGAGCGCCATCTATTCCGATGTGGAGCAGCAGGCGAAGAGCCGTCTGGCTGTGCCCGGGAGCGTGGAAGTTACGTACTGCGAGTCTATTTATGATCAGACAGTTACAGCTGTCGGCGCAGCTCTTGAGCATGGCTTCAGCCAAAAAGACATTGCGGTGCTGGTAAGGACCAACGGAATGGGTTCCGAAGTGGCTTCAAGCCTTACGGCGGCGGGCTACCATGTGATCACCAACGATTCGCTGCTTATATCCGGGGGCGATACCGTAAGGGAACTGGTGGCAAGACTCTACAAAATTGACAACCCGCAGGATCAGATCCATGCCTTCAGGGCAAGAGACTTCGAGCCCGGCGAGATGGAATCCTGCCAGTCGCTTACGGATATGTGTGAGGCGATCCTGCGGACCCTGCCCGAAGACAGAGTCAATTCCGATACGCTCTACGTGCTTGCGTTCATGGACCTTGTCCGCGACTTCACAAGCCGTAACGGCAATTCCCTCCACTCATTCCTTCAGTATTGGGAAGAGACCGGCATCAAGCGCAGTATAGCTTCGCCCGAAGGGGCCGAGGCTATCACAGTGATAACCATCCACAAAGCAAAGGGTCTGGATTATCCCTATGTCATCATCCCGGTGAAGGCGGACGATCCGGTCATCAAGACCAATGCCGAGTTTTGGGAAGCGCCCGCCGTGGAGGGGACTCCCTTCGAAGGAGTGGAGCCGGCTCTCTACCGCACGGGCCTTTCTGCCCAATCGCGCAATACGCTCTTTGGCGACAACTATCTGAGAGAGCTCCGAATGGGGCAGATAGACAGGATCAACACCTGGTATGTAGCCACCACAAGAGCCCGGCAGGCCATGCACATAGTGCTCGAAAAGCCCAGGGGCGATGGCTTCGGGGCAGTTCTCAGGCAGTTCTGCGAGAGCCCGGGATCGGGCTTCGAAGGTGGCGACGGACACTACCTCAAGGGCACCATCTCCGAAAGGGCCGAAACTCCCGGGCGCGCATGGAATAAACCCGGTCCGTCCAGTTCGGAACAGACTCTGCAGTACTACAGCAGCGCCCTTGGTGGATCTGGTGCAAGGGCTCAGGTGAGGATCAAGACCGATTCTTCTGATTTCTTCGACCCGGAAGGCGAAACAACCGGCGTGTCGGCATCGCGCCGCATACGCGGAACAGTCCTCCACAAGATACTTGAGAGCGTGTCCTCTCCCGAAGATCTTCACGCTTCGGTGAGAGCCGCCATCGAGGAAGGGCTTCTTTCGGCGGAAGAGGCGGCGGATGCCGAGCAGATGCTTTCAGGGGCAATCGACTTCGTTAAAAACCGCGGATGGTTCCCCGGAGATGCATCGAAACTGCTGGACGAGAGGGAGATCATTATTCCTGACGGGACTACTCTGCGCCCCGACAGGGTGGTGCTCAAAGCGGACGGAGTCGATATCGTAGACTACAAGTTCGCCCAGGAGCGCGGGACCTACATCAAGCAGGTCAGGCGCTACGCCGAGCTGTACCGCGCGATGGGCTACACCAACGTGCATGCCTATCTGTGGTATGTCGACAAGAATGAGATACTGACGGCCGATTAGGCGCTGAGGATCTTGGCTATGAGCTCGACAAGGAGCTCGCCCGGGTCGGAGTTGCCGCCATCGCCGCCCTTTCCCAGATAATCGTACTCACAGAGAAGGGATATGATCCGCATCGCCTTGGGGGCGGGGTAGTTTCTCACTGCCTGGTCGTACTCTTTGTAGAAATAGGGGTTGACGCCGGCGAGCGCGCGGGCTTTCTCTTCACTCGAAGGGTAGCCGCCGCGCTGCAGCAGGGCGCCGTACTTTAGGATGCGGCTGAAGTGGGTGTAGAGGGCGCTCACTGCCATCGGCAGGGCGAACCTGGCGCCGTTGCCTATGTGGGAGGCGATCTTGAGGGCTTTGGTGGAGTTGCGGTAGGAGAGCTCCTTGGTTAGCTCGAAGATGCTGAACTGGCGCGAGACTCCTACGTTTTTCTCTATGTCGGCGACCGTGATCCGGGTCGTGCCTTCTGGAAGGGCCCTCACGAGTTTGTCGGTCTCGACGGCGATGGTCGAAAGGCTCGTGCCGACCGACTCGGAGAGCAGGGCAGCAGCGTCGGGGTCGATGGTGAGTCCGCGGGAGGAGTAGTACGAACTGATCCATGCGGGGGTCTCATAGTCCCTGAGGGGCTGGCTGTCCACGACTACGCCGGTTTTCTGTACGGTCTTATAGAGGGCTTTGCGCTTGTCGGCCGAGGCGCCGTGCATCAGAATCACCAGCACGGTGCTTTCCAGGGGCTCTTCGCAGTAGGTGCTGAGCTGCTCGAGGCTTTTCATGAGCTGAGCCTCGCGAACTACCACCAGCACGCGGTCGGACATCATCGGGTACTGCCTGGCGGCAGAGGTGACCTGCTCGGCAGTGACGTCGGCCCCGTAGCAGATAGTCTCGTTGAAGTCTTTGGAAGTCTCGTCGATGCAGTTGTCGATGATAGCCTTGCAGACGAGGTCGGGGTAATAGGGCTCCTCGCCCATCAGCAGGTAGACGGGCTTGTAGTTTCCCTGTCCGATTTCGCTGATGAGTTCGCGGCACTGGGCCGCCGTGTTAATTCCCTGTTTCGCCATAACGTACAAAGATAAATATTTTGTATCTTTACGCGATAATTCCAAAGACAAAAAAATGTCAATCATCCAGATCAAGAATGTGACCAAGACTTTCGGAGAGAAAGTGGCGCTCGACAATGTGAGCCTCGACATCCCCGAAGGCAGGATATTCGGCCTGCTCGGCCCCAACGGCGCCGGTAAGACGACCCTTATCCGCATCATCAACCGAATCACCATCCCGAGCGCGGGAGAAGTCTTCTTTCAGGGCCGCCCTATCACCCAGGACGACGTAGAGAAGATAGGCTACATGCCCGAGGAGCGCGGCCTTTACCGCAAGATGAAGGTCGGCGACCAGGCCATGTACCTTGCCCAGCTCAAGGGAATGAGCACGGCCGA
>CAMNNY010000064.1 GCA_946546175.1 uncultured Bacteroidales bacterium | reverse complement strand
CAATCATCGGAGTTCGGGAGTGCTACCATCACTCCTACGCGATTAGCAAGCTGCGGGCGGGAGTGTCCGCGGGGCTCGGTGGTTTCGTCGCTTTTCGGCAGTTACCGGGGCGGTTCGGCGAGATTAGCAGGTTCTGTGAGTGCGAGCGGCCTGACTTAAGTGATCGGCATACCAAGGTAACTGCCAAAAACCTCCGCTCCCGCCGACCTAGTTTTTGGCCTGCGCACGAGGCGCACGCGCCACTCGCGCGGAACTGGGAGAGAGGTGCGGAGGGCCTGCCACACGCGAGGGCTTCGCTGGGCGAAGCTAGCAGGGTGCGGGCGGATTATATAAATATTCGTAGTTTGGGCACCTCTGCTCTAAAGTGGGCAGAGATGCCAAGATTTTGGTGTGATGAGGTTTTAAATTTGAGTATCTCTGCATTGTGGAAGCAGAGATGCCCAAGTTTTGGCGAGGGATTGAAAGAAAAATGTAGCATCTCTGCGCTAAAAGGGGCAGAGATGCTACTATTTTGGAGAGAGTCGAAAAAACAGTTGATTTCTAGAAACTGAAGAGGAGGCAGGTGCCAAACGGAGAGAGAGATGGGGGCGGAGATGCCATAGCTGCGGCATCAGCCGCACGGCCGGGCACGGGACTTTCCCGAGGGGGAAGGCGTGTCGCTTTTGCGCCCGCCGAATGGTAAAAAGGACTAAATAGAACTATATAAAGTATAACAGCAATTGCCTATCTTTGCGCAATCTTTTCGAAAAGCTTTGAAAACACCGCAGAGACAATGCCTAAAAACATAGAAATCCGTGGGGCGAAGGCCCACAATCTGAAAAACATCGACGTAGACATCCCGCTCGGGAAGATAGTCGGGATAGCCGGAGTCTCCGGATCAGGGAAATCATCCCTTGCCCTCGGCGTGCTATATGCCGAAGGGTCCAGGCGCTATCTTGAGTCGCTCTCCACCTACACGCGCAGGCGCATGACCCAGGCGTCAAGGGCGCTTGCCGACGATGTGCGCTATGTGCCGGCGGCGCTCGCGCTTCATCAGAGGCCCGGCGTGCCTGGTATCAGGAGCACTTTCGGCACCATGTCCGAGCTCCTCAACAGCTTGCGACTGATGTTCTCGCGCCTTGCCAGCCACCGCTGCCCCAACGGACACTATCTGGAGCCGACCCTGGACGTAGCGGCAGAGCAGCCCATCTACTGCCCTGTCTGCGGCGAACGCGTCTACGCCCCGGGGGCCGAGCAGCTGGCCTTCAACAGCGAAGGCGCATGCCGCTGCTGCGGCGGCACGGGCGTTGTCCGCACCGTGGACGAATCGACCCTCGTACCCGACGATTCCCTCACAATCGACGAAGGAGCCGTAGCTCCATGGGGATACTTGATGTGGTCGCTGATGAAGGATATCGCCCGGGAAATGGGCGTGCGCACCGACGTGCCTTTCAGAGACCTCACCCCCGAGGAGAAGGAGATTGTCTACCACGGCCCTGCAGAAAAGCGCCATATCATCTACAAGAACGAGAAGACCAACGGCTTCGCCGAGATGGATTTCACATACTACAGTGCAGTCTACAGCGTAGAAAACGCCCTGTCCAAAGTCAAAGACGAAGCCGGAATGAAGCGCGTGGAGAAGTTCCTCCGGGAAGATGTCTGTCCGGAGTGCGGAGGCACAAGGCTGTCGGAAGCCGCAAGAGCCCCCAGGCTCCGCGGGATCAGCCTTGCCGATGCCTGCAAGATGACCCTGTCAGAGCTGATCGAATGGGTCAAGGGCGTGCCGGCTTCGCTGCCGGAGCCCATGCGCCCGATGGCGGAGCGTATCTGCGAGTCGTTCCACGACACGGCGCGCCGGCTCGTCGACCTCGGCCTGTCCTACCTCTCGCTCGACCGCGCTGCCTCCACCCTCTCCACCGGCGAACGCCAGAGGGTGCAACTCGCCCGCGCCGTCCGCAACCGCACGACAGGGGTCCTGTATGTGCTCGATGAGCCATCCATCGGCCTTCATCCGTCCAATCTCGAAGGACTTACCGGAGTGATGGACGATCTTGTCGCCGACGGCAACACCGTCGTGCTGGTCGACCACGACACCCAGGTCCTCTCCCACTCCGACTGGATTATCGAGCTGGGGCCGGAAGCCGGCGTGAAAGGCGGCACAGTAATCGCCCAGGGCACGGTAGCGCAGATTGAGGCCAATCCCGCTTCTCGCATCGGACCTTTCCTTAAGGACAGCTCCGCTCCGGCCGCCGAACGAAAAGACCTTTTCGCCCTTGGCACCATCAGGCTTAAGACCGGCCCTATCCATACCGTCAAACCGCTTGAAGCCGAATTCCCCAAAGGAAGGCTGTCGGTAGTTACCGGCGTGTCGGGCTCCGGCAAGACGACCATGATTCTCGAAAGCCTGATCCCCGGGCTCAAGGCCCATATCGACGGGACCAAACTACCGGACCACGTTCTCTCGGTCGAGGCAGAAGGCATCCGGCAGGTAAAGCTGATCGACGCGACCCCTATCGGCATCAACATACGCTCAACGGTAGCCACCTACGCCAATATCCACGACGAACTGCGTAAGGTCTTTGCGCGCAGCGAAGACGCCAAGGCGGGCGGATGGAAGGCCGGCGATTTCTCCTACAACACCGGTAAGCTCCGCTGCCCTACCTGCGACGGCACCGGCAGCATCAGCCTCGACGTGCAGTTCCTGCCCGACGTAGACATCCCCTGCCCCGACTGCCACGGTTCACGCTACGGCCGCGACGCTTTCGAGATACACCGCAAAGGCGGGCTGACCCTGCCGCAGATAATGGAGATGAGCGTAGACGAAGCGCTCGAGGCATGCGCAGACCTGCCGCTCGTAAGCAGCCGCCTGCAGGTGCTCCACGACCTCGGGCTCGGGTATCTGACCCTCGGAGAAGCCACTCCAAGCCTTTCGGGAGGCGAAGCCCAGCGCCTGAAGCTCGCTAGCGAGATGGGACGCGGCCAGGACGATTCGGTTTTCGTCTTCGACGAGCCGACTATCGGCCTGCACCCGCTGGATGTGAAGACCCTGATGGACGTTTTCCGCCACCTGATCGACAACGGAGCTACAGTGATCGTGATCGAACACGACCTCGACGTGATCCGTCAGACGGACTATATAGTAGACATGGGGCCCGGAGGAGGCGTGGAAGGAGGGCGGATAGTAGCCGCGGGCTCCCCTGCCAAGATCAAAGAGAGCAAAGAAAGCCTTACAGGCAGGTACTTATAGAGAATATCTCTGCGCGGTCCCACTCACCCCAATAGAGTACGGCGAGGTCGCGGACTGTCTGCCAGTACTGCGGAGTCCGCCCGAACTGAGCGGTAGCGCGCTGAATATCTTCCCTTATCCTAAGGTCAAACTCCTCCCGAAGGGAGAGGCGAATGGTACGCCCGCCGCAGGTGAAATCGGCGCTGGGGACTGGTGTGTCGGTGGGAGCGGCGCTGATCAGGCCGTGGCCCAGAGTGCTGCCGGTGCCGATTTGCAGGCCGTCGTTAAGGCAGCTCACCGGGGGTACGAGACCGGCGTGGGAGACAATGCTGACCGGGCCTTTGAGGCCGAGAGCGTCGAACTCTTCGAGCGCGCGGATGCCCATCTTCACGCCGAGGGTGGAGTAGATGCCGAGGTGACCGTGGACTTCGTTGGTAAGCACGACCGCACGCCACTCGCGCAGTCCGAAACGCTCTATGGAAGGGAAATCGTTGCTCATACAATAGCAAAGATACGACTTTATTTTTTTAAATTTGCCTGATATGAAACGTTTCCTTCTTTGCATCGTGGCGGCGATGATGCTGCCCCTTTCCTATGCGATGGCCGGCAAGTCCGGCGATATCTTCTACCTCTCCGCCGACGAAGTACCCAATGCGGTCAACTGGCTGCCCGCTCCCCCGCTGCCGGGCTCTTCGCAGTTCCAGTACGACATCTCGCAGTAC
>CAMNNY010000063.1 GCA_946546175.1 uncultured Bacteroidales bacterium | reverse complement strand
GCGCGGCTAAGTGGCCGGAAAGGCCCCCTGGCGAGGAAAGAGAAAAGGCGGGGAGCTATTGAGAAGGGGAGAGGATGACCATGATGGGGTAGTGGTCGCTGACGCCGCCAAGGTAGCGAGGGCCTTGGTAGGTTCGGAGGGGCTTGGTTCCGCCGAATTTTTTGTCAGGGGTCGTAAGAATTGGCAGGGCGATGATGTGGAGTGTGGCGGATGGCTTCGAGATGAACGCGCGGTCGATCTGTTCCCAGACGCCTTCGAACTTGATGGTGCCGGGGGCCGAGGGGATTTCGCGCCAGGTGTGCAGAGGGCTGGAGGGCTCAGGGGAGAGTTCGCGCAGGGGGGACATGATACTGTCGGAAGCGGAGGTGCGAGTGTCGTTGAAGTCTCCCATGACCAGAATCCGTTTGCCTTCGGTTGGTATGGGGACGAAAGATGCTTCTGGGCCGGCGGAAGAATGCGATATGCCAATGTATGGCTTCGAGGTGGGAGCGTGGGAAAGGGAGTCGCAGAGCTGCGAGAGCGTGCGAAGGGCGAGGGTGCGGCGACGGGAGGCGGAGGCGGAACCGCCGCGCTTTGAAGGGAGGTGGCAGATGATGACTGACAGGGAGTCGAATTCGGCAAGGAGCAGGGCGCGGGTCGGAATGATGACACCAGTGGAGTCGCGAAGGGGGATGGACCGCGAAGCGAGAAGGCGCCCAAGCGACGGGGTGGCGCCGGTGGTGGAACTGCGGTAAAGGAGGGCGCAGTCGATGCCGCGGGGGTCGGGGGAGTCGTAGTGGATATAGCGGTAACCGTATTTGCGGAGGGCCGTGCCGGAGACGAGCTCGCGAAGGCAGCGGGCGTTTTCCACTTCACACAGTCCTACCAGGTCGGGCGGAGTGCCGGCGGAGTCGGCGAGCGCCAGGACGAGCTTCGCGATAGCGCGAGCTTTCGTCCTGTAGCGCGAGCGGCTCCACCGGCCCGAGCCCGATGGTGTAAAACTAAGTTCGGAGGGGTTGTCTGAATCGGCGGTAGGGTCGAAAAAGTTCTCGACATTCCAGAAGACAATGACGCACGAGAGCGCCAGAAGAAGTTTCATAGTTTTCATTGTGTAAAATAATTAGTGACTTACGAACTCGATATCATAGTCTTTGCATAAATGCTGGGCCGTTCGCCTGCCAGTCTCGGCAGCAACCGGGAGGCCGCCCGAAAAGGCGGTTCGCTGTCCCGTGAAATACAGTCCCGGCTTATAGCGCAAAGGCGCCGTGCTGGCGAAACGCCATGGCCGCCAGTCGCTCATGTAGCTCCCCTCGAAAGTGTCGCAGTAGCGCTGGTAGGTCATAGGGGTCGCCATATCGGTCACCTCAACCTTGCCGGCGGTTTCGGGGTAGAACTCCGAGACAACCCGGACAAAAGCGGCGATGACCTCCTTTTTCAGGTCGTAATAATTGCCGTTCTCCTTGGCGGCCTTCCAGTAGTCGTAGCAGGCGCCGGGAAGGATCGCCGTCACGGGCGTGCAGCCCTCGGGCGCATATCCTTCGTAGCCGCTGTAGTTGTTGACCGTGATGGCATCGAACACGAGCCCGCCGGCATGCAGCGGCTCGCGAAGCATCAGCCTGGCGCACCGCGGCCGCGAAGACAGGTCGGCCTTCACGCCGATCGCGACGAACATGCACTGGGCCGTCTCCATCTTTCGGCGCATCCTGCGGGCCCAGCCGTCCTGCAGTGGCTCCGCGAAGAGTTTGTCGATAGCGGTGCGGGCATCGGCGGAGATCACGATGGCATCTGCCCTGAGCAGGCCCTCGGAAGTCCGCACGCCGACGTAGCGCTCTCCCTCGCGAACCACCTCAAGCACCGTCGTGCGGTAGCGGATCTCGCCCCCGAGCGAGGTGAAAGTGTCGGCCATGTTCCGGGCCATCACCAGCGAGCCGCCTTTCGGGTAGCCGCTGTCGCCCGATGTGAACGAACTCAGGGTATAGATAAGCGAAAGCGCGTTGATACGCGGGTCGACTACCGTCTCGAGGAGATTTCTCACAAGCGGGTCGCGGAAGCGTCGGCAGTATGTCCCCGCCGAGAAGGCCATAAGCCAGGGGGTGAGGATTACGGCCGGCCCCATCTTGATAAATTCCATAAGTGAGAACCCCCGCGGATGGCGTGCTTTGACCCCGGCAATGTCCTGCACGGGCGAATGGAAGAAGGTGAAGCACCAGACGTGGAAACGCAGCAGTGCCAGCGCTAAACGGTCGCGCCGGTCGATTTTCGACAGAGTCTTGAGGTCACGGTGGAGTTCGGCCTTTCGGTCGCCGTCGATAATGGTGTAGATGGGGTCGCGGAAAGAGATGGGGTTGTTTGCCTGGAGAGCGCCGCTTTCGGTCCAGATGTCGTGGAGAGGCACGCCCTCCTTGGCGCCGATAAGCCAGTGGATGCCGCCTTCGAAAGTGTAACCCTTGCGCACCCAGCTGGTTGAGACCCCGCCCGGGTTGAGGGCTTTTTCGAGTATGATGGTGTCCCACCCCGATCTCTGCGCATACACGCCGCAGACAAGTCCGGAGATTCCGGCCCCTACGATAATGAGATTCTTTCCGCTGCTTTCCATGATACACAAAAATAACTTAATATTTCCTAAATTTGCAGACTTAAAAGAAGTTTAGCGAACATGTCTCTCAAATGCGGTATAGTCGGACTTCCCAATGTCGGGAAATCCACCCTCTTCAACTGTGTAAGCTCCGGAAAAGCCCAGAGCGCCAATTTCCCCTTCTGCACCATCGAGCCCAACCTCGGCTCGACCAACGTGCCCGACAAGCGCCTCGAGGTGCTCAGCGACATCTGCAAGCCGCAGCGCACGATCCCGGCCACGGTCGACATCGTCGACATCGCCGGCCTCGTCAAAGGCGCCAGCAGGGGAGAAGGCCTCGGCAACCAGTTCCTCGCCAACATCCGTGAGTGCGACGCCATCCTCCACGTACTCCGCTGCTTCGACGACGGCAACGTGGTCCATGTCGACGGTTCGGTCGACCCTGTTCGTGACAAGGAAGTAGTCGACACCGAGCTCCAGATCAAGGACCTCGAGACGGTGGAGGCGCGCCTTGCCAAGGCTGACAAAGCCGGAAAGGCCGGCGACAAGGACGCTGCTAAGCTGGCGGCCCTGCTGACCCGCTACCGCGAAGCCCTGCTGCAGGGCCGCTCCTGCCGCAGCGTCGCCTTCGTAAACGACGAAGAAGCTGCCATAGCCCGCGACCTGTTCCTGCTGACTAACAAACCTGTTATGTACGTCTGCAATGTCGACGACGCTTCGGCCGTGAACGGCAACGCCTATGTAGACGCCGTCCGTGAGGCCGTCAAAGACGAGAACGCAGAGATCCTCATCATCTCCGCCAAGACGGAGTCGGAGATCGCCGAGCTCGACGACTACGACGAGAGGCAGATGTTTCTCGAGGAGATGGGCCTCGAAGAGTCGGGCGTCGTGCGCCTCATCCAGGGCGCATACCACCTGCTCGGCCTGCAGACCTTCTTCACCGCCGGTTCAGACGAGTGCCGCGCGTGGACCATCCACAAGGGCGACAAAGCCCCCAAGGCCGCAGGCGTAATCCACACTGATTTCGAGAAGGGCTTCATCCGCGCCGAGGTCATCAAGTACGACGATTTTGTGAGCCTCAAGACGGAGGCCGCCTGCCGCGCTGCCGGCAAGATGGCCGTCGAGGGCAAGGACTACGTGGTGCAGGACGGTGACATAATGCATTTCCTGTTCAATGTCTGAGGTCAGAGCCAAAAAAGCCCTCGGGCAGCACTTCCTGACCGACCAGCGGATAGCCAGGGCGATCGTTGACGCGCTCGGCGAGGGGGAGCGTGACGTCCTCGAAGTCGGCCCCGGAATGGGCGTGCTCACGCAATACCTGCTCGAGCGGCCCGACATCGACCTAAAGATGGTCGAGGTGGACGGCGAATCGGTGGAGTACCTGAGAAGGCATTTCCCGGGAATGGAAGGAAAGCTCCTGCAGGCCGATTACCTTCGCCTCAATATGCGCAAGGTTTTCCCCGGAAACTACCGCGTCATCGGCAATTTCCCCTACAACATCTCCTCGCAGATTTTCTTCAAGATCCTCGAAGACAAAAATCTCGTCCCCGAGGTTGTCTGTATGATCCAGAAAGAGGTGGCCGACCGCATCGCCGAGCCGCCCGGGACCAAGACCTACGGCATCCTTTCGGTGCTGCTGCAGGCATGGTACGATATCGAGTATGTGCTGAGCGTGGGCCCCGGCGCCTTCAACCCTCCGCCGAAGGTTAATTCCGCCGTCATCCGCCTCAGGCGAAACTCACGCACCGAACTCGGTTGCGACGAAGCCATCTTCAAGCAGGTCGTCAAGACCGCCTTCAACCAGCGCCGAAAGACCCTTCGCAATGCTCTCAAGCCCCTCATCAAAGAGGGCACAGACACCTCCGACCCTATTTTCGATCTGAGGGCCGAAAAACTAAACGTCGAGGATTTCGTGAGGCTCTCCGGTCTTCTTACCCGGCAATAAACTGCGAGACCCAGGCCTGGTCGATACGGACGAGGCCTTGGGCGCTCTGGCGAAGGACGGGGTTGCGCGAGACTATCCCCACGCAGTCCGTGTAGACATTGTGGCCGATCTCGAGCATCTGCATCTGGCCGTTTTCGGGGTAGGTGAGGGTGATCTCGCCGTCGGCACCGTCCATCTTCAAAAACTTCAGGGAGACGTTTTTCTTCAGTTCCTGCGACGTGACGAACTTGCAGAGTTCGAGCGCGACGTCGTCGAGTCCGGCATCAAAGACTTTTACCTTTTCGATAAGTTCGCCAACAGACGAAACCAGACGGCAGGTGTAGCCTTCGAGTCCTTCGGAAGACAGGCCGGCGGTGGTATAGGCGATGAGAAGCTTGTGCTCGGGGTCGTGGTAGAGGATGGGCTCCGGCGCAAGGCAGTCAGCTCCGCACACAGGGCATTTGCACACGAAAACCGAGCCGTCCTTCACCCTTTCGCGCAGGGAGGGGTCGGCAGCGACGTTGAGGCTTCTAAGGTCTGGCGCGGCGAACTCGCGGCCGCATTTGGGGCATATCATAGGCTTGTCTTGAAGATAAAGTTGATTTCGTAGGGTTTGGCGTCGGGATCGGGGTTGCCCCAGACATAAGAGGCTCCCACGCCGACGCGGAAATCGTTGGGGATGAACCAGATGTTGCCGAGGACAACCTGGAAATCGGCTCCGGCCTTGAGCAAATTGATCTTGGTATCGCCTCCTGAGATGCTCAATTTGGTCTTGTCCCAGACGAGTTCCTGGTGTGTCAGAGACGCCTTGGGGATGAACTCGAAGTTGCGCATGTACGTTATCGGACTCAGGCCGTTCCAGTCCACCGACAGGAAGGGAATGGCGTACTGGACATCCAGTGCGGCGGTGGCAACGGAAATGTTATCGGACTTGGTTATGGAAGTATTAACAAACGGATCCAGAGAGAAATCCGCCCCCAATCTGAGGCCGCTTGTCTGCCAAAGCCCCGGCAGATAGCCGTAAACAGAAGCGTATGGCATAATCCTGTCGACATCGAAGTCCTTCTTGACTCCAAGAGCAGCCCCTATACCCCAGTGGGGGAAACAGCAGGAACTTCTTGTCGGAAGTATGGAGTAGGCGCGGACCTGAGCGAGGACAGAAGTTTCATTGGGGGAGTAAACAAATGACATCCCCGGTACGATAGCCCTTGACCATCCGTCGGAAGAGAAATTGAACGGGACGTAACTTGTCAGCCGGGAGGCGACACCGAGTTTATTGACTATAAACTTACCCTCGAAGATGGGGTAGAGTCCGCGGTAGGTGACGCTGAGGACGCCGGAGTGAAGCCAGTCGCCTATACCTTCTTCTTCTATCTGTGGCATTACGCTATAGCCGACCGAGCCGTAGAAGGTGTTGAGGTCGTTCTGGAAGAATGCGGTGGCGCCGAGGCCCAGACTTGTGTAGAGGTTTTCGCCGGACATGGTGGAGAGTTCGTCATAGTCGGCGTAGAGTGGCATCCAGGAGTGAATCTTGATGGCGTGAAGCAGCTTTGAGTAGTGTTTGGTCTTTCCGATGGCGGGGGTCTCCTCCGGGCCGCCGAGTTCGGCCTGAAGGGCGGCTTCCTGGGCGCTCAGCTTGTCGGCGATCTCGTATTTGTGAAGCATCGAATAGTCAACTGTACGCACTGGCAGACTGTCTACAGGCGTGCGGCAGACCATACGGCCGTCGGACTTGAGGTAGGTAAAATACAGATAGCCGTCTTCGCCGAAAGCGAAATCCTTTCCGCCGGCCTGAAGGGTGGTGTGCTGCCTGACGGAACCGTCGGAATCGAGAGAATAGAGTTCGTTTACACCCGTGCGGTCGGAAGTAAAGAATATCTTGTCGTCGGTGACGAAAAGATTGTGTACGGTGGCGAATTGAGGGGCAAGAACGGGCTCGAACCCGGGTAGACGGTAAATTCCCTGCCCCGCATCGGAAAGGCCCGCACAGAAGAGTTCTCCGCCCATTTCGACCGCTTCGTAGGGGGTCAGGCCGTCGGGAGCCTGGTAGCGCGCCAGCACATTGCCGCCGTCGACCTCAATCACGTCGACAAACGCCGCTCCGTTGTAGGCCGTCTCACATGCGAGGATGCGCCCCCCGAAGACCTTCGGGTTGAAGTAGCGACCGTCGCTGACGAGGGTGCTGGCCTTCCCGCCTTCGAGGTAACGAATTGCGCTGCTTGAGTGCATCTCCCAGCGGAGGTCGGGCAGGGTTTCGGCCCAGTAGATGCGCCCCTCGCCCGAGGAGAGTCTCGAGTCGGCTCCGGTGTAGGCCAGATCGAGCACGGAACCGTCGGAAGTGTCGATGGAGACAATCTTGGTGTCGCGTGCCATGCCGCTGCGCTGGGCGTAGAGCTGCCCGCCATCGAAGGTCAGCCCGCTGTAGGAGACGTAGTAGCGTTCGGGCCGGGTGAGCTGCTCCACAGGCTGGAAGGGTGCACGGAGGCTGTCGTCGCGGCGCCAGAGGCTGTCCTGGTAGGCCATCACGCCGCCGAAGGCTTTCTTGAATTTCAGCCCGGTCTGGCGGCGGACCTGCTTGCGGTAGGGGATGAGCCAGTCGTAGTAGTCCTTCATGAACATGGGCTTGTCGTAGACGGCGCGCATTCCGCCTATGGCGAGATAGCCCACTTTGTAGTAGTCGGGTGTGAAGCGCCGCTGGGAGCCGTAGCGCCAGCGCTCATAGTTGCGCATCTGTCCTTCGCTGAAGCTTGCCCTGAAGTACTCCATGAAGTCGGCTGAGCGTCCGCGGCCTGCCTGCGTGAGGCCTGTTTCGATCGCGACGGCGTCGCCTTCGTGGTGGGACGGATCGAAATAATAAATAGAGAACAGTCCTGCCGGGGCTTCTCCGAAGAAGTAACTCCAGGTCTTGAAGTGCTTCTGGTGGACGAACTGGTATTGGGCTACATGCCTTTGCTCATGGATAGCCAGCACGGTGTGCCAGGGAAGGGTCCAAGGGTCTACCATCTCGGGGCCGGTGTACATCTCCATCCTTCGCGGGGTCCATGCGACCATGCCGTTGGAGTAGCCCAAGTAGGGATGAAGGACGACGGGCATGCGCAGCCGGTAGGCTTCGTTGGGGTAGTGTCCGATGGAGTGGCCGACCGGAGTCTTCCACTTTTCCCATTCGCCGGCATATACGCGGGCAAGGGAGTCGATTTTAGAGGGGAAGACGAAGCGGTAAGAGTCGGTCTTCAGCTGGCTCCAGCGTACTGAGGTCTTCTCGGTGCCCTCGGTGACGAACTGAGCGCGGGACGGGCAGCAGAAGACAAGCGCGGCCAGACATAGGAGTATGGTTTTTCTGTACATCATTTCATCAGAAGGTTGGAGAGGAAGATGGGGATGCAGATAAACACCGCCCGTCTACCCCTGAAGCTTTCTCTCATAGACGGCAAACTCGAATTCAAAGCCCGTTTCGGGGTCGGTGTGGGTCTCGGAAGTGCTGATGCGCTCCCAGATTTCGGGGTCTATCTCGGGGAAGAACACGTCGGCGTCCTTCACCTCTGTATGGACATGGGTGATGTAGAGGCGGTCCATGTCGGGCAGGGCTGCCCTGTAGACCGAGGCCCCGCCGATGATGAAGCATTTGTCGGCTCCGGTTTTTGCCGCTTCGGCGTAGGCTTCTTCGAAGCTATAGACGCAGGTGACCTCAGGAATGGGGTCGCCGCCGGCATTGAGCACGATGTTCTTTCGGCCTTTGAGCGGCCTGAAGGGCAGTGAGAAGTAGGTAGCGCGGCCCATGATCACCGGGAACCCCCTGGTGACCGACTTGAAGTACTGCAGATCTTCTGCTATGTGCCAGGGAAGGGCGTTCTTAACACCGATTCCCCAGTTGTCTGCTACGGCGACGATGATGCATTTTTTCATACTGCTACGGGTGCTTTGATGGCGGGCCAGGGGTCGTAGCCTTCGAGGGTGAAGTCTTCGACCTTGAAGGCAAAGATATCTTTTACGTCGGGGTTGAGGTGCATGGTGGGCAGGGCGCGCGGGGTGCGGCTGAGCTGCTCGCGGACCTGGTCGAAGTGGTTGAGGTAGAGGTGAGTGTCACCGGTGGTGTGGATGAACTCTCCGGGCTCGAGGCCGCAGACCTGCGCGAGCATCATCGTGAGCAGTGCGTAGGAAGCGATGTTGAACGGCACACCGAGAAACACGTCGGCCGAGCGCTGGTAGAGCTGGCAGCTGAGCTTGCCGCCGGCCACATAGAACTGGAAGAGGCAGTGGCATGGCGGGAGCCCCATTTGATCGATCTGCGCGACATTCCAGGCGTTGACAAGGATACGGCGGGAGTCGGGATGGTTTTTGATAAGGTCCACCACGTTCGCGATCTGGTCGATGTGGCCGCCGTCGTAGTCGTCCCATGCGCGCCACTGATGACCGTAGACAGGGCCGAGCTCTCCGGTCTCGTCGTCTCCCCAGGAGTCCCAGATATGGACGTTCTTTGCCTGCAGGGTCTTCTTGTTGGTGTCGCCGGAGAGGAACCACAGCAGTTCCTCGATAATTCCGCGGGTGAACACCTTTTTAGTTGTCAGCAGGGGGAAACCGTCGGCGAGGTTGAAGCGCATCTGGTAGCCGAAGATGCTCTTTGTTCCAGTCCCGGTGCGGTCTGTCTTGACCGTACCTTCGTCCATGATCTTTTTGAGTAAATCTAGATATTGTTGCATTATAGATAAAATCTGATACCGATACTTGCGTCAACGTGAGAAGCGGCTTGAGCCTGACCGTTTTCCATCTCAACTTTGCTTTTTACCCCGTTCTCGGTTCGATAGAGATCTTTTACCGCTCCGGTGTACAGCGCCAGTTCTGCCCCGAGAGCCAATTTCGGGGTTATCATGAAGTCATATTGAAGACCAAGATAGTACCCTAAGGTCCACCCTGTCAGCAGGAAGGGGTCTATGACGCGGGCGTCGTCACGGTATCCGACGTAGCCGACTCCGGCATTCAATGCATAAACGTGTTTGGAGCCCCCGCCGGCATTCGTTACTCCATAGTATGGCCCGATGAAGAGGATGGAAACGTTATCCGAGATGGTACCGCTTTTCTTTGTCCCATCTTCAAAAGTTAAAGTTCCGTAAGAACTGACAGCACTTCTCAATCGGTTGTATTTGATACCTACAGAGGAGCCGGCTGCGATGTAATATGTGATATCGGCGCCTTCATTCCCTCCGATTTTCAAATTTTTGTAATACTTGACAAGGTCTTCGCCCATAGATTTATCTATGGATCCAAACATATAGGCAAACCCGCCTTGAATGGCGATTCGAAACTTTGGCGACCAAGTATTGATAGCAAGAGAGTCGGACGTTACGATGGTCTGGGCTTCCGATCCAATTGCCACCAATACGAGAAATAAAGACAGAACTAGTTTTTTCATTTCGTGTCAATAGAATTATAGATGTTAACTCCAAAGCGGGGGTCTGTAACACGAAGGTCGGGCCTTCCCATTAATATGCCCATAGAGACGTCGCACTCAATGTAGTAATCTTCTCCCTGAGCGACGTCTAAAGTAATTTCCGTTTTCGCTTCCGTTTTTGCCCAGATTCTCACCTTTGCCGGTTCATAGATTTTGACCTCAGCCTTTGTGTTCCTGACGCAATGATACACTTTTGTGTCGTTTATATAGACGTCGTATTGAACTAAAGGGCCGAGGGTGTCGCCCGGCCTGTAAAAGTATATAATGGCATAATCAGGGTGCTGCGACGTTACGACAGTATCGTTCTCTTTTTCCCGTGTCAGGAGGGAGAGGTCGTCCAATCTGTAAATCTCTGCTTCTATCCTGTATGTGGTGTAATTCGGCGTGGGTGGAATTTCCTTTGTAATACGGATTACATTTCCGCCGGCACTCCGTGCCTCCCCCATAACAAGGGAAAGAGTCTTGTCGTATGTCCCATTTGCCGGAGTCGTAAATCCCGAGTCACCAACCTTCGCTGTTCCAAGCAATATGGCGTTATCAGGAATAGCGGTCCGCGCATCTATGACTACGATGTCGTCTTCTGCTGTAAGTGGCGCCAGTTGGCGGGTAATGCTGCTTGTCAGTTTTGGAGAACAGGCGGAAAACGCCAAAATGGCCGAAACGAGCGATAAATAATGTGGAAGTTTCATTCGAATGCGAAAATAATGGCCTCTTCGAAGGTCTCTCCTGGGCGCAGGAGTGTGCTGGGGTAATCTGGGTTGTTGGGGCTGTCGGGGAAGTGCTGGCACTCGAGGGCGACGGCGCAGTAGTCGTCGTAGATTGCGCCACCCTTACCGGTAGGGCAGCCTTTGAGCCAGTTTCCTGTATAGACCTGGATGCCGGGCTGGGTGGTGTAGACCTTGAGGGTGCGTCCGCTTTTAGGGGCGGTTAGTTCGGCCGCTTCCTGGAGCTGGCCCTTCTGATAACCGTCGATGATCCAGCAAGCATCGTAGCCCTTGCCGTATTTGAGGGCGGGGAAGTCTTCGCCGATTTCCGCGCCGATCTTTTTAGGCTTAAGGAAGTCCATAGGGGTGCCGGCAACCGGATCGGGCTCGCCGAGGGGGATGAGTGTGTCGTCGGTAGGGAGGTAGAGCGATGCGTTGAGCCTAAGCGTATGCTCAAGGACGCTGCCGGATGCATGGCCGTCGAGGTTGAAGTACGAATGGTTGGTGAGGTTGACGACCGTCGGGGCGTCGCACTGTGCCGTGAAGGTCAGGCGCAGTTCGTTCTGTTCGCTCCATTCGTAGCGCGCGACGACTTTGAGATTGCCGGGGTAGCCCATCTCGCCGTCTTCGGAGAAATACATGAACTCTACGGCATCGCCGTCTTTGCGGCTCTCCCAAATCTTGTTCTGGAAGCCCTCCGGGCCGCCATGAAGGTGGTTGGGGCCGTTGTTGATGGGCAGATGGTACTCCACGCCGTCGATCGCGAGGCTGCCTTCAGCGATACGGTTGGCGTACCTCCCGGGGCACTTCCCGGCGCATGGTCCGTCGCCGAGATAGTCTTCGAGTTTGTCGTAGCCGATGACGACGTCTTCGAGCCGGCCGTTTTTGTCCGGGACGATAATTGATGTGATGGCGGCGCCGAGGCTGCTGAGCGTCACGCTCGCACCGCTCTTATTGGTTAGGGTGTAGGTCTTGATATCCATAGTGAGTGTAAATATACAAAATTTTGTGTGTTCCCCCCCAGATCGCTATTCCTTCTGTCATGCCCGCATGCTCGTGTCATTTCGCCCATTCCCCCTCTCCCCGTCCATCTAAGTCTCAGCTTCCCGACTCTCCTGCCATTTTCGCAAACGCGCCACACGCCGAACCCTCGCACAGGTGCTTATGGGACAGGTGCGTGTGTGGCGAGGGGCAATTTTGCCCGCCGCCACACACTAAGCGGCCCCACAATGGCTTCAGTCGCATGTAAATGTGTGGCGCGTTTGCGAAAAAAAGCTTCCGCATATTTGCATAATTCAAGGCGAAAAGTCATCTTTGTGACATAAGCCCCCACGGAGGAGGGTGTAATCATAACCCAAACGACTATGGAACAAAAACAATTTTTTCATTTCTGTGCCGACGGGGCCAAGACCCGTAATTTTATTATTTGCGAGGAAGACTATTACGCGAACTTCAATCTGATTGGAGTATGTGCTGCTAATTCTGATGCGGTTGTGCTTTCTTTTTCCTTGGAAGACAGTCACCCACATGGATTACTGTGGGGAACTAAGCAAAGCTGCATAAGTTTTGTGGAAAGGTATGAAGACCAAGTCAGACACTATGCCGGCCGAACCCATCCCGTCGGGGCAAAAATAGTGTTTAAGTGTGATCTCTTCCCGATAGACGATGAGCAGTATCTGAAGAATGTCGCTACTTATACAATCATACAGCCAACTAAAGACGGGAAGCCGGTAATGTATTATGACTATCTCTGGGGGACGGGTTCAATGTATTTCAGGAGTCAGCCGTATACCCCCGTTTGGTATTATGACAAAAACGGCGTCATTCAAACGCCAGTGCCTTTCGGGTCCCTGAAAGCAAGAGAGAAGAGAGCGCTGCTCCATTCACAAGTGCTGACAATCCCAGACGAGTGGGAAGTATGCAATGGTTTTATTCTTCCGTCGAATTATGTGAACGTGAGGATGTTCGAGGGTATTTACAAAACCCACAACACTTTCAGAGTCTTTACTTCCAGCCCTAGGCAGAGGGAGGAGGAAATGCTTAGGGTAATGTCGGAATTCCGAGGAGTCTCTCTGGAAGACATGGAGGCACGGACCCTTTGCGGCGATCTTTGCAAGCAGATGTTCGGATTTCGTGATCCAAGAAGATTGGACGCGCCGGGCCGAATCAACCTTGCCCAGCAACTTCGCCGACAATACAGACTATCTTTTCGTCAATTATCCACTCTGGTATATGTCCCAGAAAATGAGTTGAGGCGTTATGTGAGGGGCTGACCAATTGCCTCTATTCGCAAGTGTGCCACACGGTGAGCCCCGCCAGAATACCTTGAGGGCTACCTCGATGTGTGGCGACGGGCAATTTTGCCCCTCGCCACACGTCAGGGGGCCCCACAATGGCCCCCGGCCGTGGTAGCTGTGTGGCGCATTTGCGAAACCGCCTGCGGGGCGCGCCGTCAGGGACGAAGGGGAACCCCCTAATCTCCGCCCCGGGGGGCAGCCCCGAACGGCAGGAGAGCACCCCGGGCGAAAGGAGGAGTCAGACCCCCGGGCGTTACAACAAAATCTTGATACGGAAGCCGCGGGCGGTGGGTTC
>CAMNNY010000062.1 GCA_946546175.1 uncultured Bacteroidales bacterium | reverse complement strand
TGTCAGTGAATAATAAATGTCTTTGAGCTTTGCTGCTGCGTGATCCCACTTAAGGGCATTGACCTCGTCGTAGCCGTGCTTGGCGGCGAAATCCGCCAGCGCCGGATACTTGATGAGGGCGTAGATGTCGTCCGCCATGGCGTCAACATCCCAGAAGTTGACCTTGAAGGCATACTTGAGGATCTCGGCGGCGCCTGACTGGAATGAGATGATACTCGGGACGTTGCTGCGCATCGCCTCGAGCGGGGAGATACCGAACGGCTCACTCACTGACGGCATGATGTAGACGTCGCTCAGGGCGAACATCTTCTGGACGTCGGTGCCACGGAGGAAGCCGGTGAAGTGGAACCTGTCGGAAATGCCGAGCCTTGCAACCTGACGGATGGCGCGATTCATCATGTCACCGCTGCCGGCCATGACGAACCTGACGCCGTCGGTGCGCTTAAGCACCTTGGCAGCCGCATCGATGAAGTACTCAGGACCTTTCTGGAAGGTGATACGGCCGAGGAAGGTGACGATTTTGTCTTTGACTCCCCTGGTGACTTCGAGGTTCTCGCGCCCGCTGAAGTCGACGGCGTTGTGGACCGCTACTACCTTGTCGGGGTTGATTCCGTATTTGTTGATGACTATGCCACGGGTGAGCTCGGAGACGGCTACCACCTTGTCGGCGGCTTCCATGCCACGCTTCTCAATCGCGTAGACACGGCTGTCGACCATGTCATCGGTTCCGCGGTCGAACGAAGTGGCGTGGACATGGACCACGAGCGGCTTGCCGGTGAGTTCCTTGGCGGCGATGCCGGCGAGGTAGGTCAGCCAGTCGTGGGCATGGATTACGTCGAATTCGCCCTTATGCTGAAGAGCGATGGTGCCGCCCACCTGGGCATAGCGGCTCACCTCCTCGAGGAGGTTGGCGCCATACTTCCCGGAGAACTTGAACTTCTGGCCGAAACCTATGGTAGTTTCTGTCTTGCGCTCGCGTTTCATCCTTTCGATAGCCTCGAAGTATTCGTCGGGGTCTACGTAAGGGACGATGTTGGAGTCGACGTTGATAAACTTGACTTTGTCGAGGAATTCGTCGACAGTCTCGCTTACATACTCAACCGCCACATCGCTGGCGTTGAGGATGGTAGTGCAGCTCTGGTCTTCGTCGCCGCTGGCAGAAGGCATCACGAAGAGAGTCTCCACGCCGTTGTGGGCGAGGCCTTCTACGATGCCCTTGCATGCGGTACCGAGTCCGCCTGCGATATGGGGAGGAAACTCCCAGCCAAACATCAATACTCTCATGGTTATGCCTCCTTGTAAGTGTTTAGAAGTGTTTCACAAAGGAGCAGGGCGGAGGTGCTCAGGGCAGAGGAGATGGCTCCGTGGGGCTCGAAGGGCGGATCGCCGTCGTAGAGTTCGGAGAATGCTCCCACGCCGTGCTTGTTAAGGTCGCGATAGAAACCTTCCACAAGCCATTCGGCCTTCTTCCAGAATGCCTGGCCCTTGACCTTGAAGGATATCTTGACATAGGGAGCAAGGAGCGTAGGCCAGCAGCAGCCGTTGTGGTAAGCGAGGTCACGCTCGATCTGAGAGCCTTCGTAGACGCCCTTGTAGTTGACGTCGCGCGGCGAGAGGGTACGGATACCCCTTGCCGTGACGAGTTCGTTGTCCACCACTCTGAGTATCGACGGGAACAGTTCTTCGTCGACCGGAGAGTACTCCAGTGCGAGGGCGAAGAGCTGGTTGGGACGGACCTCGGTGTGCTGCCCGGCATTGTCCACATAGTCGGCAAGGCAGCCGAGACGGGAGTTCCAGAAGGTAGGCAGGTAATTTGTCTCTACAAGTTCGGCGACGGGGGCCCACTGCTTGGCGAAGCGGCCGTTGCCGAATTTGCGGTCCATCTCACATGCAAAACGGATGGCGTTGTACCAGAATGCGTTTGTCTCGACCTGGTAGCCGGCGCGCTCGGTTACAGCCCGTCCGTTAATGTAGGCGTTCATCCAGGTAAGCGCGACGCCGTCCATCTGGGCCCAGAGCAGGCCGTTGGGATGCATCGCCACCTCTTTGCGTACGCCGGGAAGATAGCTCTCGAGGATGCCTCTGAGGGTCTTGCCGTACTTCTTCCAGACAAGCTTGGGGTCGGCCCCGAACTCGATGTACTGCTGAAGGGTCTGGGTAAGGTACAGAGGAGCCTCCACCTGGGTTGTACGGCGGAAGAGGCGCTCCTGGTTGTCTTCGATAAGGTTGTCGAGAATCTCCTCAAAGTCTTCAGGATGGCCGGTCAGAAGCGTCAGGCCGGGGAGTGAGACGAGGGTCTCGCGAAGGAGCCCCGTGTACATCCAAGAGTAGCCAGCGTTGATCTTCTTGCGGCCGTTGTGGCAGGTGATCAGAGAGTCGGCACAGGAGAGCAGCGCATCGTGGCCGTTGATCTCTTCGTGCTGAAGCTTGTACTGGGCTGCGTAGTCTTTCTTGAATTCCCTGGGGTTGTATTCGCCTGTCGCAGCGGAGACTATTACCGATTCGCCGGCCTTGAGGTTTACGCTGAAAATGCCGGGAGAAAGGAGATCTTCTTTGCAGTCGAATCCACGGCGGTATTCGTCGGAGTAGGTGACACCGTAGTACCACACAGGATCCGCATTGAATTTGGGCGCCTTGGAGAACTGAAGGAAAAGATCGGGGAAAGCTTCGTAGAGGCGGAAAGCCGCGCCGTTTTTGGCAGGCTTGGCACTTCCGTCGGCAACGTCGTTGGTGTGGGTAAGGTCGTGGATATTGCGGAACGCAAGCAGCGGCCTTATCTGGAGCGACGCGGAGTCGGGAGCTTCGAGGAGCTCATATTTGACGTATATCTGGTCGCGGTCGGGACAGAGCAGAAAGCTCTTCCTGAACACTATCGATCCGATTTTGCAGGTAATCTGGGGGACGGGGTCCGATACGAAGTCGACCACGTATTTGTGACCCCTGGGCTCGTAGATATCTCCATAGCAATGGATGCCGAGGTTGAACTGCTTGCCTCCTACGACGAGCGACTCGTCGAGCGAGGAGAGCAGCAGGAATCTGTCACCTCCGAAACGGTCGAGCGTGACTGCGAGAAGGCCATGATACCTTCTTGTGTTGCAGGCAACGATCGAGGTGTTGAGGTAGGCACCCGTCTTGTTCGTACTGATAATCTCTCTTTTGAGCGAATAGGAGAGATTGACCAATTCTGCCTTGTTGAATTTGAGTAATGCCATTATTATTATTTCTTTTTTAGTACCACGGCGCACCTGCTTGGCAGGTACAGGCGCAACTGATGCTGCGTGGTAAAATGCTTTTCATCGGGAGAGAGGCGGCCGAAACCGTCGAACCTGGGCTCGTCGGAATTGAACACCATGTCGTACTCTCCGTCTTCTGTTTCAAAGCCGTAATCCGTGAAGGATTGGGTCGGGTTGAAATTGAGCGCAAATATAGCATTTTTGCGCTTGAATATCAATACCTTGTCGCCATCGTTCGCCGTAATCAGCTCAGGATAGGCACTTAAGATATCTTCATCCTCCAAAAAACGGATCATGGCGGCATCGAAGGCCTCGAGCGCGCCATAGCGAAGATCGGGGTTGTCGGCAAGCGACCACTGCCGGCGCGCATACTTGTAGGACCAGCCGTTGCCCTCACGCGGGAAGTCAATCCACTCGGGGTGGCCAAACTCATTGCCCATGAAGTTGAGGTAACCGCCGCCGGCAGTTGCAGCCGTCACGAGACGGATGAGTTTATGGAGGGCGATGCCGCGGTCGACCGTGAGGTTCTGCGAGCCTTTGTTCATCGCGAAGTACATCTCCTTGTCCATCAGGCGGAAGATGATGGTCTTGTCGCCCACCAGAGCCTGGTCGTGACACTCGGCGTAGCTGACCGTCTTTTCGTCGGCGCGCTTGTTGGTGAGCTCCCACCACATCTCGCCCATCGACCACTGGTCGTCGGACTTCTCCTTGATCCACTTGATCCAGTGGTCGGCTATGCCCATCGCCATACGGTAGTCGAAGCCCACGCCGCCGGCATCGAAGGGCGCTGCGAGGCCGGCCATGCCGCTAACGTCTTCGGCTATGGTGATGGCGGCCGGATTAATCTCGTGGATAAGCATATTGGCGAGCGCGAGATAGGTTACGGCGTTCTCGTCGACCCCGGCACCAAAGTAGAGGTCGTAGTTGCCAAAGTCGGTGCCGAGGCCATGGTCCCAGTAGATCATGGAGGTCACTCCGTCGAAACGGAAGCCGTCCAGCTTGTACTCCTGCATCCAGTATTTGCAGTTGCTCAGAAGGAAGTAGACTACTTCGTCCTTGCCGTAGTCGAAACAGCGCGAGCCCCAGGCGGGGTGGTGTCCGGCCGCACCCTGGTAGAAGTAGAGGTCGTCGCGACCGTCGAAACGGCTGAGGCCTTCGGCTTCGTTCTCAACGCTGTGGGAGTGGACTATGTCCATAATCACGGCGATGCCGGCGGCATGGGCTTCGTCGACGAGGCGCTTGAACTCTTCGGGGGTGCCGAAGCGGCTGCTCAGGGCGAAGAAGTTGGAGACCTGGTAGCCGAAACTGCCGTAATATGGGTGCTCCTGGAGGGCCATTATCTGGATGACGTTGTAGCCCAGACGCTTGATTCGGGGAAGGACCGTGGTGCGAAAGTCCTCGAAACTGGCGACGCCTTCTTTCTCGCCGCTCATGCCTATATGACATTCGTAGATGAAGGGGTGCTCGATGGCTCCGGGGGCCTTTGCCGTCCATTTATAGGGTTTCGGATCCCAGATCTGGGCGGCGAAAGCCTTGGTCTCAGGATCCTGGACTGCACGGGTCACATAGGCCGGAAGCCTCTCGCCTCCTCCGCCGGGCCACTCTATCCAAAGTTTGTAGAGTTCCTCATGGTGGAGGAAAAACTCCGGGAGCCTGATCTCCCAGTTGCCATTGCCAACAGGCTTAAGGGCATATGACTCGGTTTTCTTCCAATTGTTGAAGTCGCCGATGAGATAGGTCTTGGTGGCGTTGGGAGCCCACTCGCGGAACACCCAGCCGTCTTTGTCTTTGTGGAGACCGTAGTAGAGGTGGTTATTGACGGCTTTATCCAGACTCCCCTCTCCGGCGAGTTTACGCTTCACGCTGAGGATATGTTCGTGACGGGCGTCTATCGCACCTTTCCAGGGCTCCAGCCAAGGGTCTGATTCGTAAATTTTCTGCATATACTTGTTGTTTTGGCAGTCAGGAGGGTCTCTCCAGAGACCTGCGCTTCGCGCATCCCTCCCGAGGCGCTTCGCGCCAGGGGCCCCTCCCGCTATCGACCGCGGGTGGTCAGGGTCTCTGGAGAGACCCTCCTGACAGCCAAATTATCATTCCATATCCGATAGTTTTTCGCGAGCCGAGCGGAGATACTCGCGGCACTTCGAGATGAGTTCTTCCGACTCGGCGAGGTACTTATCCATCTCGCCTAGACCCGTCTGCGGATCTTCTACCTTCTGCGCTATTTCCTCGAGCCGCGCTACTGCTTTGGTGTAGTCAAATTGTTCTGTCATCGTCTTCTTTCTTTTGATTGAGGGGAAGGAATGCCCCGCCTCAATCGGAATCTATTACAACTGCGGATATGGTGCCATCCGCGAGCATTATCTGTATGCGATCCCCTGCCTTAGCCGCTTTTGCTGATCTGATCACACGGCCTTCCGAATCCACGGCAAGGGAGTAACCGCGTTTCAGTACGACACGAGGATCAGCGGCTTTGATACGGCGATCGACCTCGTCCAGCGCCGTGAGGTGCTGACGGATCTTCGCTTCGAACGCCGTCCTTATCCGCCTGCGCGTCTCATCGAGGCTCGAAAGGCGTTGCGAAATCTTGGCTGCAAATGCCAGCTTGAGCCTCTGGCCGAGACTGCTGATGCGCTCATCCTCAGCCTTGTACATTTCGATAAATTCGTCGGCAAGGGCGGTCGGGGTCTTCACGAAGCGGTAGGCTACCATATCCGCGACGTGATAGTCGCGGTCGTGGCCGATAGCCGTGAAGACAGGCAGACCGCATTGGGCAATCGCAAGCGCGAGGCCATAGTCGTCGAAGCACGCGAGGTCGAGATTCGATCCTCCTCCACGGAGGATCAGCACGGCGTCGTAGCCGCCGGAACGGTCGGCTGTCGGATCTCCTTCAGCTGCCTCCTTTTTCGCCACCGGCCTACCTGTCCCAGCCGATTCTATCTCGGCGAGAGCGTCAGTGATTGACTCTGGAGCAGACTCTCCCTGCATCGTGGCCGGGAACAGATCCACCTCAAAATAAAACCCGTAGGGATTCTCGGTAAGATGCCGCTTGAAATCACCGAACCCGGCCGCATCCGGAGCCGAGATCACGGCAAGCCGGTAAGGGATCGCCGGGAGCACAAGCTCCTGCTGGAGGTCCATCATTCCATCTTCTTCGAGTTTGCGGATGGTCTCTCTCTTACGGAGCTCCGCATCACCTACCGTAAACTCTGGATTGATGTCGTCAATCACAAGGCTCAGCCCGTACAGTTCGGAATAACTGACTTGAGCCAGAACCAGGATCTGCTGCCCCTCTGCGAGGTCTTTTCCAGTGGCTTCCCTGAAAAATGCTCTTATCATCGGGAATTTAGAGCGCCAGATCACGGCTTTGACCTTGGCGAGTTGTCTGCCTTCTTCGCTCTGAACGAGCTCCAGATAGCAATGTCCATTCATCCTGGACTGGACTGAAGCGATCTCCGCTTTGACCCACAACTTCTCCGGGAAGAGGTCGCAAAGCCCCTCCTTGATTGAATTTTGCAAAGTCAGCAGATCGACGAATTCCATAGCACTCAAATATAACGATTTTTCGTCAGATTCTCACCGTTCCACCGCACACATTCTTTTCATTTCTGACTTCCTTTTTCCTCTTTGCCCGCACGACCCCGTCCGTCATTCCCGTTGCTCGGGATCTTACCGGCCACACCAGCCGCGTTCCGCGCGGCGTCCCGGGCCCCTGAGGCCGCGAGGTCTTCCCCACACCTTTCTTCGTCATGCCCGACTCGCACCGGGATCTCACCGGCCACTCAGCCGCGCCCCGGCGCGGCGTCCCGGGCCCCTGAGGCCGCGAAGTCTTGAGCGGCCGGGCTCGCGAGGCCCCCGCCTTGGTTATGGCGGTGAGAGCGTGGCTTAAGGTGCGGCACCAGCCGCACGGCCGGGCCCGGGACTTTTCCGAAGGGAAAGTCGTAGAGGGCGAAAAGGCCGCAGGGGGTTCGGGGGAAGCT
>CAMNNY010000061.1 GCA_946546175.1 uncultured Bacteroidales bacterium | reverse complement strand
GGGTGCTCCTTCATGAGCCTGCAGGCATAATCGATGCGGTATTCAGCCACAAACTCGGGGAAAGTCTTGCCTGCCTGATTGTTGATGCTGGCCGACACGTAAGACACGTTGGTGCCTAACGCTTTCGCGACATCCGCCTTTGTAAGACCTTTGGTCCGGAACAGTTCTTCCTGCTCCATGAGCGCGACTATGCGGGACATGAGGTCGTCTTTGGGTGCGGGGGAAGATCCCCGGTCGGAGTCAGGGGTGACGTTAGAGTCCTTCGACTTTTTCTTGGAGACAAGGGCGAGGATGCAGGGGATCGCGGCCATCACGGCCAGCACTACTGCTATCCACCACTTTCCGGCAGGTTTCTCGTCCTGAATGGTGATTGAATAGACTCTCGAAGAAGTCTCGAAATTGGTGCATTTTCCGTCTTCGCCGATTTGGAGCCCCCCGACAAGGACGAAACGTCCGTCGGGAAGCAACAGCGCATCCGTAATGGAGAAAGACCCGTCCGGGCTCTCGGCCCAGCAGATGCGCATCCGGGCCTGCTCGCCTTCGAAGATGGGATCGTAGCCAATTTCGGCAGCATAGAAGCGGCCCTTGGAGTCGAATCCGGGCAGCCATGCCGTGCGCGAGCGCCTATCGACCTGGAGATTGCCGCACCAGGTGATGGCGGCGCTGTCGGGAGCGAACAGAGGGAACGGGGCCTGAGTCTCGAGCATGGAGAAGCGGCCGGAACTCACCCTGAGGATAACGGGCAATTTTTCTTCGCCGCGAAGAGCGGGTATGAGATAATCGTACTCGCCGATCTTGGTTTCCTCGCCGGAACGGGCAGATAAGTTCCAATAGCCGGACAGTCCCCCGAGCATGGGTTCTACATAGGACTCGCCGGGGATACGGTCTACTATTCCCGATGTTTTTTCCCCATGGATGCCGAGCAGGCCGAAGATGATAACCTCTTTCGGCCCGGAAGGAAGAATATACGGGCATGCACGGGGCTCGGCTGCCTCTTTCAGGAAAGCGAATCCCTTGCCGGGCTCGAGGACTTCGATTGCGTCTTCGGCGTACCAGTTGCCGGCGGCAATAATCCTTCCATCGGGAAAAACCGCGGCGGATACTCCGCTGCGTTTGCGGTCGAGGATGCCGGTGGCTCTGAAGGCATGTGTCTGCGGATCGAAGATCTCGACTCCCCAGCTCTGCCCGATTCCGAAGTTGTCTGACGAACCGCCGCCAAGCATCACGCTTCCGTCGGGAAGGGTGGTTGCGAAACCGAAGTCGTGAGTGTAATGAGATGCGACTTCGTGCCACGCCCCGTCTTTGTAGTACTCGGCTGTAGCCAGGGGCCTGAAACCGTCGGTATGGCCGCCCAGCACGAGGAGTTCTCCGCCGCTGACTGTCGTGACGCCTCCGCCCCTGGGTTTGCCAAGATCGGGAAGACGCTTTGCTTCCAGCTCCACAAACTCGACGCCTTGGGATACATACCGCCTGCCCTCCCGAGGGGCGGGAGAACAGGCGGCAAGCGCCACAAGGGTGAGTGTCAACAGTTTACGCACACCCAAATATAATGATTATTTCTTTTTCCAGGCGTAAGCGTGGGCGCCGACCCCGTAATAAAGGTTGCTGCCGTCGCGGAACAGAATGAACTCTTCTACCCAGTCGGCTTCGTTTTGGGACAGCCATTCTTCGGACTCAAGGGTGGCTGGATCAAACTTGGAATAAGTGTAGGTCCATTCGTAAGTCAGAGGGTTTTGCTCGGACTTAAAGCCGCCATAGTGCATCTTCGTGTTGATGGTGATCTTCGCCCCGTTGATTGAGAATGTACCGGTATCTTTAGTTGTGTAATTGTGTACTGTCTGTACACCGTCGTTGAAACTCATGTCTGTAAACAGAGAATACGTGGTGAAATTGTTCCCCTCGATTATGAGCCTTCCGACAAGGGTGCCGTCCGAATTTCTGGATTCGTACTCGCCCTGCAGGTCCGAGGCTTTCACGCCTGTATCAATACCATCCATGTCGCTTGCCTTGCGCGACATGAAGACTACCATTTCATCTTCGCCGAAGAAATAATCGCCGCTCTGAATCCAGATAAGTACGGGCTCCTGAATCATCAGTATCGTGCAGGTGCGCACCTTGGAGCCGCTGCCCTCCCAATCCGACTTCTGCCAGTTGCCGTCAATCTCGACGGTGCCGTCATCGTGCCATACCCGCTCTCCGTCTTTCTGCCACATCTGCTCGATGTTCATCGTGATGACATTGCCCTGCTTGGTGTAGGTACCGTTGTCTTTGAGGCCGGTGATTCCACCGTACTCCCATTCGTACTTGCCGTCGGCGTTGAAGGTTGCGATTACGGGGTGATACGATTCGCCCATCATATACCAGGTGCCGAGGATGGCACTGTCGGTAGTCTCAAGGCCTTTGTTGTCGCCGCAGGAAACTGCAAGAGCCGCGATGGCGGCAAGTGCAAACAGTAAAGAATGCTTTTTCATTATCGTTAATCGGTTTGATGTTTTGTGCGAAAATAACAATCGCCCACGTTCCGCACGTCCCAAATCACATATTTCGTACTAACAAAACGACAAATGGGCTACTTCGGCCTGCGTTTTCACGCTATTTGCGGAAAAATTACTACCTTTGGGCCTCGGTTAGAAATCATTATTATTTACAGCATATGCAGAAATTCATTGATTCTTATGATTTCGCAGGCAAGAAGGCCATCGTGCGCGTAGACTTCAACGTCCCGCTCAACGAGCAGTTCGAAATCACCGACGACACCCGTATCCGTGCCGCAATCCCTACCCTCAAGAAGGTCCTCGCAGGAGGCGGTTCCCTTATCATCATGTCCCACCTCGGACGCCCGAAGGGAGTCGACGCCAAGTTCTCCCTCAAGCACATCATCGGCCGCGTGAGCGAGCTCCTCGGAGTTCCCGTGCAGTTTGCCGAAGATTGCCAGAAGGCTAAGGCCCAGGCCGACGCCCTGAAGCCCGGCGAAGTGCTCCTTCTCGAAAACCTCCGCTTCTATGCTGAGGAGGAAGGCAAACCCCGCGGACTCAAGGAAGACGCTACCGACGAGGAGAAGAAAGCAGCAAAGGCTGCTGTCAAGGAGTCCCAGAAGGAGTTCGTCAAGACCCTCGCTTCGTATGCCGACTGCTACATCAACGACGCATTCGGCACGGCTCACCGCGCCCACGCTTCGACCGCCCTCATCGCAGACTACTTCCCTGAGGACAAGATGTTCGGCTACCTGATGGAAGGCGAGATCAAGGCTATCGACAACGTCCTTAAGAACGCCAAGCACCCCTTCACCGCTATCATCGGCGGCTCGAAGGTCTCTTCCAAGCTCGCAGTGCTCGAGAACATGCTCGACAAGGTCGACAACCTCATCATCGGCGGCGGTATGAGCTACACCTTCATCAAGGCCCAGGGCGGCAAGATCGGCAACTCCCTCCACGAAGACGACCTCATGCCCAACGCTCTCGAGATCCTCGCAAAGGCGAAGGAGAAGGGCGTGAAGGTATGGCTCTCATTCCAGACCGTCATCGCCGACGCTTTCTCGGCCGACGCCAACGTCGATACAGTAGACGCTATGAACATCCCCGACGGTTGGGAGGGTGTTGACACCGGCGCTGAGTCTCTCAAGCAGTGGAAAGACGTCATCCTCGGCTCCAAGACCATCCTCTGGAACGGTCCTGTCGGAGTATTCGAGATCGACAAGTTCGCCAACGGCACCCTCGAGATCGCCCGCGACCTCGCCGAGGCTACCGAGAAGGGCGCTTACACGCTCGTGGGCGGCGGCGACTCCGTTGCAGCCGTGACCCGCATGGGCTTCGCCAAGAAGGTCAGCTACGTCTCCACCGGCGGCGGCGCCATGCTCGAGGCCCTCGAAGGCAAGGAGCTCCCCGGCATCGCAGCTATCCGCAAGTAAGCGCTTCGGCTGTTTTTAGCAGAAATTTGGACTACTTCTCCCCGCGCGGGGGGAAGTAGTCCAAATTTTTAGACGATTATTTATTCCAGCGGCTTGGCGTAGTGCGTGGGCTCTTTCTTCGTGGGCGTGTGGGTGTCGCGTACGATGGCGGCCGGCTTGCCGCTGCGCACACTGAGGACCCAGATTACGATACCGGCGATGATGAAGGGGATGCTGAGCATGTGACCCATGTTGATTACGATACCGTCGCCGATGGTGAAGAGGGTCACGGAAGGAGCTTTCGTGAATTCGAGAAGGAATCTCGCGCCGAAGCAGAAGGTGAAGAAGATTCCGAGGAACTCTCCGCGATGCATCTTGTCGAGCTTCTTGTTGTAGAGGAAAAGCAGTACCAATCCGAGGATGATGTAGCTGAATGCCTCATAGAGCATGGTCGGGTGCTTGGGGAGAGGGTCTCCCGTACGCTCGAACACTACGCCCCACGGAAGGTCGGTGTTGTAGCCGTAGATCTCGGAGTTGAAGAAATTGCCCAGCCTGATGCACGCTCCTGCAAAGCAGACGATGATCACCAGCTTGTCGAGTATCCACAGCAGGTCGAAGCCTTCTTTCTTACCGTATTTGGACGAATACCACCACATTGCGAGGATGATACCGACGGCGCCTCCGTGGCTGGCGAGTCCGCCCTTCCAGGGCATGAACACTTCCTTGAAACCCTCCCAGGTGCCGAAATAGTACGAGGGATCGTAGAAGGCGCAGTGGCCGAGGCGCGCACCGACGATCACCGCAATAAGCATAGAGTAAAGGAGCGGGTCGAGCAGGGCCTCGCTGACACCCTCCCTACGGTAGAAACTCCGCATTATATACCAGCCGAATATGAAGCCGGACACGAAAAGAAGGGAGTACCAGCGGATGCCCAGCGGGCCGATGTGGAAAATGACCGGATCTATGTTCCAGTGTATTGCAAGAATATCAATCATATCGTCTTAATCGTCAGAACTACAAATATAACCAAAAATCATTATCTTTGGCGCCGTTTCCCGCGCGCACGGGCATAATTGTTGCAGCAATGCGCGCCGAATCAGATTAGTGTATGTTATTATTGGTTAGTATAATGGCGCTCGCCGCCGCACAGGCAGATACTGCAACCGTCCCGGCGGTCGATACGCTGCAGGTCTCTGCGGACACATTGAAGGAAGCGCCCACCGAAATTACCCTCGAACAGGCTCTCAAGATAGCTCTGAGCGAAAACGTCTCCGTCCAGGTGGCGGACAAAGAGATCGAGAGGGCCAAATACTCGAAAAAAGGTTCTTACGCGGCTCTGTTCCCCAAGGTGGACGGCTCGGCGTCTGTCCAGCGCACCATCAAGAAGCAGGTCATGTATATGGGCGGAGACGATAAAGAGGAAGGAGGCGGAGGCGGAATGGCCGGGATGATGACCGGTATCCTCGCACCGGTTCTCGACTACATCAATCAGCTCGCAACCGGCACCGGCGTAGCGTTGGTCCCTTATGTGGCCCCGCCGTCCACCGACACCGAATCCAACGGCGGCGGAATCGAAGTAGGCCGTCTGAATACATTCTCTGCCGGGATCAGCGCGTCGATGCCGCTGGTCAATTTCCAGCTGTGGGAGTCTCTCAAACTCAGCGGCAATCAGGTCGAGCTCGCGGTCGAAAAGGCCCGCAGTTCGCGTCTGGAGATGGTTACCCAGGTCAAGCAGGCTTACTATCAGGTGCTCTTCGCCAAGGAGGCCGCCAAGGTCTACAAGGAAGTCTACGACAATGCGCTCGCCAACTGCGAGAAGATCAAGATGAGGCACGAAGCGCAGAAGGCTTCCGACCTCGAGCTTGCCCGCGCCCTGACGACCCTCGCCAATGCCATCCCCAACATGTACGACTCCGAAAACGCCGTCAACCTTGCCCTGTGGCAGCTTAAGGCAGTGATGGGAGTCGACCTCGACCTTAGTATCGACACCAAGGGCGAGCTCCACGACTATGCGGAGGAGATGACAATACTCTACGGCGAGGACGAACTGAAGCTCGACAACAACAGCTCGATGCGTCAGATCGAACTCCAGGCGGCACAGCTCGCTTCCGCAATCAAATCCAACAAATACGCAAGTCTGCCTAGTCTCTCGCTGGGTTTCGCCTACCAGTACAGCGCGATGGCCAACGACTACAACTTCTCCGACTACAGGTGGACCCCGTATTCTTATGTAGGGCTCTCGCTGAGTATCCCCATCTTCGCGGGCGGCCAGCGCTATCACGCCGTCAAGGCGGCACAGCTTCAGGCCGAGGAGCTCGATATCCAGAAACTCGAGACAGAAAGGCGCCTCAGGATAGCCATTCGCCAGAGCCTCAACACGATGGAAACGGCAATGCGCAGTTTCGATGCTGCAGATGCAGCTCTCGAAGCCGCCCGCAAGTCGTACGACATCACCCTTGCCTCCTACGAGATCGGAGGCGCCACCTATACCGACCTCGGCGATGCCCAGCTCGCGCTTACCCAGGCCCAGCTCACCGCCGGACAGTCCATCTACAATTATCTCACAGCCAAAGCCAGCCTCGAAGGCTCGCTCGGAAATGATTTCCTCGAATCAGAAAATGAATAAAGCAGTATTACCTCTCGCGCTTGCAGCCCTTGCACTCGTCTCCTGCGGCCCCAAGAAGCAGACAGCCCGGACTCAGGCTGAAGTCATCCCCAACGTAAGGACCATCGTCGCAGCCAAACAGACCGTTTCTGTCGACAATACCTATGCCGTCACCCTTCAGGCTTATGCGGTAAACAATATCGCGCCCCAGACGGCCGGCCGTATAGTCAAGATCAACGCCGAGATAGGAGACTATGTCCGCAAGGGGCAGATCCTCGCCGAGATGGATCGTACCAACCTCGACCAGGCCGAGCTCCAGCTTGCCAACGCCAAGAGCGAATTCGCGCGCACAAAGGCCCTCTACGAGAAGGGCGGAGTCTCCAAGGCCGACTATGAAGCAGTCGAGCTCAACCTCAAGGTGCGCGAAAGCGCATGCCGCAACCTTCGCGACAACACCATCCTGGGGAGCCCCCTCGACGGAGTGGTGACAGCCCGCGGCTACGACCAGGGCGATATGTATGCTATGGCTTCACCGATTTTCGTGGTTCAGCAGATCAACCCCCTGAAGGCCCTCGTGTCGGTCTCCGAGAAGGACTATTCAATCCTTAAGAAAGGCATCAAGGCTGAGATTCTCACCGAAGCCATTCCCGGAAAAACCTTCAATGGTCAGGTCGCCCTTATCCATCCGACCATCGACCCGGCGACCCATACCGTAACGGCCGAGATCCATATCCCCAACGCCTCGCGTGAACTCCGTCCGGGAATGTACGGCAACGCGCGCGTCATCTTCGGCAGCGCCAGCCGCATCCTTATCCCCGACACTGCGGTCGTCAAGCAGCAGGGCTC
>CAMNNY010000060.1 GCA_946546175.1 uncultured Bacteroidales bacterium | reverse complement strand
TGAAAACTACGGCCGTCACCCTCAAGGATGTGAGCAACTTCTGCAACGACGCCATTCCCGACGACCGCACGGTCACCCTTCTCATAGGCGATACATTCGTCGAGTGGGTGCGCGTCCGCAGTGCGGACGTGGCTTCCAGACTCGCCCGTTCAAGCCAGTATACCTACACCTACATGCTCCGGGTGCAGACCATCGACCCTCTCTCGGACATCAACCTCATCAATGACCCTTCCGATCCCGACTATGCGATGACCCAGGAGGGACTCGGCCGGTTGCTCAACAAGATATACAATATCTACTGGGGCACCTTCCGGGGCAACAGCGCCTATATGGCAGCAGACTGGCATCAGCAGCAATATGCACCCCTCAACCTCCGCATCCCTGCCGACACGCTGATTGGTATCACCAACAACTTCAAGTCTCCGGAGGACTACCACTACTTCACCGACTCGCTCGACACCAAAGGCCAGCGTTTCCGTCAGCAGCGCTCGTGGTTCGTGCACTGCACCGACCGCAACTCAGACGACTACCGGAAGAAATGCGGCCCCAAAGACGACTCCTCACGCGTGCAGTTCGCCTGGATGAAGGTCATCAGGGGCTATGGCGTCACTCCGGAGTATGAGTTCTCCGACGGCCGCAAGGTGACGACTCTCCAGCAGGCATTCGCCGCCGACAGCAAGACGCTGAAGGACGAATACGAAAACCACGGCCTTCGCGGTTTCCTCGCCGTGCACCATCAGGAGGACCCCACGGCCGACTACAAGCCGCAGTTTACCTATGAGCGCCGTCTCAAGGATTACCTCGACGACCTCCGGAAGATAGACTCCTCGATGCTGCCTGTAACTCGATTTGATCAGGCGCAGGAAGAAGCCGACAAACTGCTCACTGCCGGCAAGTTGAGGATAGGTTCCCTCACCGCCCGCGGCATCCTTCAGATAGTCGCAACATCACTGCTTGCCATACTGCCTGCGCTCATCCTGCTTGCCGCGCTCATTTTCTCGATCGTCGACAATCCTCTGATTGATGTAGGGTCGATGAGGCTTGACAGATACATCTGGATTGTCGGCCTTATCCTCGGAGTGATTTTCTATTTCGTCGGTGATTTCGAAGGCTGCACTGTGCCGATAGTTATCGGAGTTATCGCTGCAGGGCTGCTGATGGTAGTGGTGAAGTTCCTCGGCCAGTTCATACTCTATTTTTATGCGGCCATCGTCATAGCGGTCCTGGTCTTTTTCAGCATCAAGACCATTTTCTTCAAGAGTCCGTATAGGGCAAAGGCGCGCAAATTCAGCAAGCCCGGGTTCGATGAGAAGGTTCTGGAACCGCTCTACCACGCTTTCTCGAGCGATTCGTTCTTCGACTCTTCTCTCAACGGAGCCTTCAATGACTACGACCTCGACAACTGGAACGACGACCTCAAGATTCGCCGCCGCTACATGTGGATATTCGTTGGTGCTGTGTGGTTCCTGACCATCTTCAGTGTCTTCCTTCCCAAGAGCGAGCGCTTCGAAAAGTTTTCCGCTCCCGTGACGGAAAGAATTGAACTAATGAAAAAGAAATGACCTGTAAGCATTGCTCGAAAGACAACCGCCCCGAGGCGAAATACTGCCGTTTCTGCGGAGAGCCGCTGGAAGCGGAGGAGTCCGCGCAGAAGGGCCTCATAGGCAAAGATGCAATCATCCCTGTCCTGGGTGACCTCGACCGCAAACTCAAGGTGGCCGGAGTGCTTGCAAAGGGCGGGGCCAAGATCGACCTCGACTGCCTGGTCCTGGGCGACTCCGGTTCGGGCAAGACCTTCATAGCTGGCATCATCGCCGACAAGATGAAAGCTGCCGGCGTCGTGAAGTCGGCTCCAAAAGTGGTGGATGCCGCCGACTGGGGCGAATTCGCCTCCGACTTCGATGGCAACATAGCCGCTCTGAAAGACGGCATACTTCTGATAACCAACGCGCAGAAACTCCTGCCCACCTCCAAGGCAAGCGAGGTGAATCAGCTGGACAAGCTGTTCAACCGTATGCGCAGCATCGAGGGCGCGCCCATCGTCATCCTTTGCGGCCTTCTCAACGACATGTCGGCGTTCCTCGGCCACAACAAAGACGTCTACCGTCTGTTCGCCTTCGAGTTCCGCCTTGGGTCGTTCTCCATCACAGAACTCACAGCCCTGACCCAATCCATCATCGAAGAGAAATACGCCTGCAAGCTTGGCGAAGGCTCAGAGAAACTCCTTGCTTCCCACTTCGCCTGGTGCGTCCGCCAGAAAGAGAGCGGCTATGCCAACGGCCATTTGGCCGAGAAGACGGCCGAGGACCTCTGCGTCAAGGCGGCCTACCGCGGCTCCAAGACCATCGAAGAGCAGGACTTCGACCTGAGCGAATGTTTCGTCCCCAAGTCCGAAGAGCAGATAATGTCCGAGCTCGACTCCTTCATCGGCCTTCAGAGCGTCAAGGACGAGATTCGCGACATCATAGCCACCGTCAAGCGTCGCAAAGAGAAGGGCGTCAAGGATCACCTCATCAACGACCACTACCTGTTCACCGGCAACCCCGGCACCGGCAAGACCACCTTCGCCCGCAAGTTCGGCGAAGTGCTCAACTCGATCGGCGCTCTCCCCACCGGCCAGTTCGTCGAGGTCCCGGCCAAGGACTTCATCGGCCAGTATCTGGGCGACACCGAAGCCAATGTCAAGAGTTATGTAGACAAGGCGATGGGCGGAGTGCTCTTTATCGACGAAGCCTATGCGCTTGGCACCAGCACCGCAAACAGAAGCGGCGGCAGCTACGGGCTCGACGCCATCAATACCCTCCTCACCCTTCTGGAGAACCGCCGCGGCGAATTCGTCTGCATCATGGCGGGCTACACCAAGGAAATGGGCGAATTTGTGCGCGTTAATCCAGGCATCCCTTCGCGCTGCAATGTCACCATTGAGTTTCCCGACTACAATGCCCGCGAACTTGAGCAGATATTCAGGATGTACCTCGCCGGAAAAAACGACGAACACACCACCTACACCCTCGACGCTATGGCCGAAGAGATGCTTCCCAAGGTCTTCGACCGGATGTACCTCCGCCGCACCGACACCTTCGGCAACGCCCGCGCAGTGCGCAGCCTCTTCGAAGCAGCAGTCAAGCGCCATCGTGCCGAGGACACAGTGCTGACCTATGCCGACATCGCCGGCGAAGAAGCCACCGAGCAGGTATCGGTCGAGCAGATTATGAAGGAGCTCGACTCTTTCGTCGGAATGAAGGCCGTCAAGCAGACTATCCGCCGCATCGCCCAGGAGATAGCCGTCCAGAAGCAGCTCATCGAGATGGGCGAAGCCTCCGAGGGCCTCACGAAGTTCAACTTCATCCTCACGGGCAACCCTGGCACGGGCAAAAGCACTGTCGCGCGCATCTTCGGCCGCATTTTCAAGGCTCTGGGCGTGACCTCTACCGACCGCGTAGTCGAGAAGAAGCCCGAGAATATCATCTCGAAGTTCGTTAACGAGAGTTCGGAGAATATGAACGACGCCATCAACGAGGCTATGGGCGGCGTGCTCTTCCTCGACGAGGCCTACGACCTCGAGCCGATGGATGCAGCAGGCCAGAGCACCAGCTCCGAGGGCCGCGATGCCGTCCGCACGTTGATGACCCGTATGGAAGACGAGGCTGGTAAGTTCGTCGTGATCTGTGCCGGCTACCCCAAGCAGATGGCCGACTTTATGAACTCCAACCCCGGACTCAGGCGCCGCTTCTCCCATACTATCCATATTGACGACTACACTGCCGAAGAACTCCTCGAGATCTATGAGCGCGCGGCTAAGGGCAAGGCCTACGACTTCGTGCTCGCCGACGAGAGCGTCCGCGCGAAGGCCCTCAGTATGTTCCGCAATATGGTTGCGATGAAGGACGAAAAGTTCGGCAACGCCGGCGAAGCCATCAAGAAAGTAGCGGAGACCAAGACCAACATCAACAACCGCATCATCGACATACCGCCCTCTGAGTGGACCCACGAGCTGCTCCACACCGCCATCGCGGAAGACATCCCTTATGTGGAGCCGCAGAAGGTATCCGTCGAAGAATGTCTCGACGAGTTGAACGCCCTCGTGGGACTCGAAGGAGTGAAGACCGCGCTCACCAAACTCGCTCACACCATCAACAACGAAATCGAGAGCGCGAAGGCCGAAAACCGCCGGCCGGACATCCCGCTCGGCCACTACCTCTTTCTGGGCAACCCCGGCACGGGCAAGACCACCGTCGCCCGCCTGATGGGCAAGATCCTCTATTCGATGGGCGCGCTGCCTACTCCAACCGTGGTCGAGGTGGGCAAGGCCAATCTAGTCGGCCGTTATCAGGGCGACACCGAGGCTATCACCTCCCACGTGATCGACACGGCGATGGGCGGCATCCTCTTCATCGACGAGGCCTACCAGCTTGCCGACGGCTACGGCCGGGTGGCGCTCGAGACGCTGGTCGCCCGCCTCGAAAACGACCGCGGCAAGTTCGTGTGCATCGCAGCGGGCTACACCTACGAGATGCAGGCCTTCCTCGCCCAGAACAGCGGATTCGAGAGCCGTTTTCCCAGCCGCAACCGCATCCTCTTTGAGGATTACAACCCCGGCGAACTCTTCGATATCTTTATGATATATGCCCGCAAGGGCGGCTACACCCTCGACCCTCTGGCCGAGAATGCCGTCCGCGGCAAGCTCACGATGCTCTACAACGAGCGGAGCCGCACCTTCGGCAACGGCCGCGATGCCCGCAACCTCTTCGACGAAGTCAAGAGCAACCTCGCCTCGCGCCTCGCCTCCCTCCCCGGCCCTCTCACCACCGAAGAGCGTAAAACCATCAAAATGGAGGATGTGCTATGATCCAGTGTCCCGAATGCAGACAGATGATTCCCGACGACAGCGCCTTCTGCGATCAGTGCGGGAAAGAACTCCGATGGTGTCCCGAGTGCGGGCGTCCCAAACGCGGCACGCAGTGTCCCGTTTGCGGCAATGACCTTGTCCCCGGCCGCAAATGGCTCGCTGATTCAGTGGGCAGCGGAGGCACCCCCGAAACACGTGCCACCCTCGGCCGCGTAAGAGGGGGGACCGTGAGCGAAGCGAACGGTGGGGCCGAACGAAGTGAGGCGGTTTCGGGGGTGCCCCCGCTACCCTCCCGCCTGACCGCCCCCGGAATGACCCTCACTCTGCGAGAGGGCGCATTTGGCAGGCTGGGCGGGATATGGCCGGAGCTGGCGAGCTGCCCGTATGTGTCCGGCAGCCACGGTGTTATTTCCCGTACAACCGACGGATGGGCGGTCACCGACAATGGCTCAACCAACGGCACATTCATCAACGACCTTCGCATCGCGGCAGGGCAGGCGACACCGCTCCACATCGGCGACCGCGTGCGTATAGCAACCCTTGACTTCACTGTCCAATGAAACTCGACATCCAGGCAGTATGCCACAAAGGTCTCGTGCGCGAGATGAACGAAGACGCCGTCTCCGTCGGCGGGCTTTTCCTTCGCGACGACAGCACGTCTCTGGTGGTGAACACTCCTGATGACGGATTTTTCTACCTTCTGGTTTCCGACGGAATGGGCGGGCACGATGCCGGCGAAGAAGCGAGTTACTTTACTCTCGACGAACTCAAGGAGCAGTTCGCCCTTCACCAGATCCGCCCCGAGGCTTTCGAAGACGACATCCGCGAAGCGGCCCACTATATCACATTCAAACTCAATGGCTTTGCTGCAGAACGCGGACAGCAGTACCCGATGGGCTGCACACTCACCGGGGTCGTGTGGCATTACGGCCGCGTGTGGCTCGTCGGCGCAGGCGACAGCCGGACCTACCGCCTTCGCGGCGGTATGCTCCGGCAGCTCACCACCGACGAGACCGAGCGCGGCCTCACAGGCGACCCCAATGCCGACAAGCGCCTTCTCAACTGCCTCGGAGGCGGCACTCAGGGGCACATCTCTGTCGAGGATATCACAGACAAACTCTCCGAAGGCGACACCATCCTCGTCTGCTCCGACGGTCTCACCGATATGGTCGCCGATGACGAACTCGAGCAAGCCCTCTGCGAAGGCGCCTCCGCCACCGACCTCCTTCTCCGTGCCTGCCAGGCCGGCGGAGCTGACAACATATCCATAATCCTTGCAAAGATTTTATAATAACCGCATTATGCCCCTCAATCCCCAAATCCGACTCGAAAAAGAACTCGCAGGCCAGATCTATGAGGCCCTGCAGGGTGATGTAGTGAAGTTTGTCCTCAAACAGGCAGAATACACCTCCGACAGCGACAACTACTGGCGCAGCAAGATGGAGGGCCACTGTATGAAGGCCGACGGAAATCTTCTCGCCGACTTTTATAAGCTCTGCCACGAAGTCAAGGCCCGTCTTGGCTTCGAGGAGCCTGTCGACTTCTATGTAACTGGCTCATCAGAGATCAACGCCTTCTCGATTGCAGCAGAAGGCGACCAGCCGCACATAGTCAATATCAACTCCGAACTCTTCAACTTAATGGATGAAGACGAACTCCGCTTCGTCGTAGGCCACGAGCTCGGCCACCTTATCAACCGCGATACCGCTCTCAAGCGCCTTATCTGGTTCGTCTATCCTCCTCAGAGCGTTGTTCCTCCGGTTACCCTCCAGTACAAGATCCATCTTCACGACAATCTGGCGGAGCTCGTAGCCGACCGCTACGGCTACCTCGCCTGCGGCAATCTCGACGCCTGCGTCCGCGCTTTCTTCAAGATGGCCTCCGGCCTTGACCTCGGCCGTATGAACGTGAGCATCGACGACCTGCTCTCAGACAACAGCAAGCACCTCGACTACTTCCTCCGCGGCGGCGGGATGAGCCACTATGACCATCCGGTCAACCCCATCCGCGTGCAGGCCATCAACCTGTTCGCCCGCGCTACCAGCCAGGAGCAGCTCGAGACGGGTATGGAAGAACTCATCCAGATACTCCTCAAGATAGGCAATAGCCCTCTTGACGGACCTATGTCCGTTTTCCTTGCCACGGCAGGCATCATTGCCGCAAATATCGACGGCAAGGTAGAAAAAGAAGAATACGAACACATAATCCGCAGCCTCTCCAACGCCAATATCTTCCCGAAGAAATTCCTTGGGGAGGTGCTGGAGAAGGATGTCGACAAGCTGTTCGAGTCGTCAGTGAAGCAGCTCCTTCACCTCAATCCCGGTCTCAAGCCAGCTCTGCTCGAATACATCATCGGCGTAATCCTCGCCGACAAGAGCATCGCCGAGAAAGAAGTCAACTTCATCTACCATATCGGTCAGCAGCTCGGCCTGAGCGTCAAGGAAATTTCACAGATTTTCGCCGAACTCGTCCAGCGCAGTTTCGTCCCTTCGATCGACTCCATCAGCTGACGCAGTGCAGTTTCGTTCCTTCGATTGACTCTATCAGCTGACGCAGTGCAGTCTATGTCTTATCCTGAAAAAAGTTGACTCACAACAAAGAGTTAACAATGTATTATTTACACACTAAGAAACAGCTACAGTACTTT
>CAMNNY010000059.1 GCA_946546175.1 uncultured Bacteroidales bacterium | reverse complement strand
AGGGGCATAAAGTCGGTGCCTTCCTTCACTTCCGTAGCGGCTGTCACGGTGGCGAGAAGCATAGTGCCACCCATCTTCACGACAGCGGAGCCGGCGGCCTGCTTGGCCAGTTTGCCGGTCTCGATTTCGATCACGCGGCCGTCCGCGAGTTCGATCTTCTTGTTGATTACGTTCATTTGTTGTTTGTTGTATTGCTTCATACCCGGACCGTCCGGGTCTTGCGTTCTTCAAAAAAAGGGGCGGCGCCGCCCGGGCACCACCCCTGTTCCTATCCTGAGATTACCTGCGGAGACCAAGCTCCTTGATAATGCTTCTGTACCTCTCGATGTCGACCTTCTGGAGGTAGTCCAGAACCTGACGACGCTTACCGACGAGACGAAGGAGAGAACGGCGGGTCACGACGTCCTTCTTATTCTTCTTCACGTGCTCGGTAAGATGAGCGATACGGTAGGAAAATAGAGCAACTTGACTCTCAGGAGAGCCGGTGTCTTTATTAGACTTCCCGTACTTCGCGAAAATCTCTTGCTTTTTCTCTGGCATTAAATATTCGGCCATAGTGCAAAAGTTTTGTTAATAATGTTAAGCCCGCGGGACCATCCCGCGAAAAAAGCGTGCAAATCTACTGAATAAATTCGTGAATACCAAAAAATTGTATCTTTGTCTCATTATGAAAAAAGCAGCATTCGCCCTTCTGATTATTTCGGCCCTCGCCGTAGCCGCTTGTGCCGGCGGGAACCAGGCGGAAGACTCCGCCCGCAAAGCCGTATTCGACAACATCATGACCCGCACCTCCATCCGCAGTTTCACCTCCGAGCCAGTGACTGAGGCGCAGATCGAGCAGATTCTCCGCGCCGGAATGGCGGCGCCGAGCGCCATCAACTTCCAGCCGTGGGAATTCGTCGTTCTGAATGACCGCGCGGCGCTCGACAGCCTCGCCGGCCAGCTCCGCTACGCGAAGATGCTGCGCGAGGCCCCGCTCGCAATCGTCGTGTGCGCCCGCACCACCTGGCCCGACCGCGAAGGCAACGAGAGCGAGAACATCTTCTGGGTAGATGACTGCTCAGCCGCCACCGAAAACATCCTGCTGGCAGCGCACGCCCTCGGGCTTGGCGCCGTCTGGACGGCGGCCAAGGACGATCGCGGCGCGATCGTCGCGAAGGCCCTCGGCATCCCCGACGGCTACAAGACCCTCAACGTGATCGCCATCGGCCATCCAGCCGAAAATCCGGCCCCCAAAGACAAATGGAAGCCGGAAAAGATTCACTGGAACAAGTTCTAGCGCCTGAAGCCCTCGAGATTCATTTAAATAATTCGGCAATCAAACACTGATATTGTCGAATTATTTTTATATTTGCGACATGAGAACAATGCGCAACACCAGGGCTATCAATGAGCTGCTCGCCAAGGGCGGAATTCTTTCCGTATCAGACTTTGTGAAGGCTTGCGAGGGGATGCCTATTGCCTCCGTCTACTCTCGCATACATTCTCTTATACGCTCCGGAAGGATACAACCTGCGGGACGTGGCCAATACACTACATCCCGATCGCTCAACTATAAAGTAGAAATAACACCGCTGATGAAAGAAGTCAACTCTCTACTGATTGAATCCCTCCCTTCCGTTCAGCATTGCATCTATGAGCGTGACCGCAATTTGATTGTCGAAGTTGCCTCTTCCGATATTATCCCCGTATTCGATGTCATTTCTGAGCACTACGACAGAGTTGGGATATTGTCTGAGATTGATAAGATACATCTCAACCCTTCCGGCTACATCCTCATCGGCAAATTGATCTCAGACTCTCCTGTCTTCGATGTTGGAGATATACCCGTACCAACCTTGGAGAAAAGCCTTGTTGACACACTCTCAAGATCTCCGGAAGAAGCATCAACCTACTTCAGAAAAGCATTTGACGTCTATCAGATCAATACGAACCGCCTCAACCGATACGCAGCCCGAAGGGGCCTTTCGGAAGAATTGTCGGAATGTCTCGAATCCTTATCCCAGTCCAGAATAAAAATGTTTTCCCTTATCAGGAACTATTTTTCAACGCTCCCTGTCGAAAAGGCCTGGGTATTCGGTTCCTTTTCCAGAGGGGAGGAAACAGCCGACAGCGACATAGACATCCTGGTGTCATATACTCCTGAGGCAGACATTTCTCTCCTTGCCATAATTCGATGGAAGTTGGATTTGGAGAAAATCATCGGGCGCAGCGTAGACCTCGTCGAAAAGGGTTACCTCAAACCCTTCGCCACAGATTCCGCTAATCACGACAAATACTTGATCTATGAGAGAACCCATTAACGACAAAGCTAAAAGCATATTTGGCTAGCGCCTGAAGCCCTCGAGATTAGCCTTGACGTCTTCCCAGCGGTAGTAGGGACCGGTGAGGGGCTCGAGGCCGCGAAGAAGGCGCTCCTCTTCCTGATAGAGGAATTTCACCAGGACATCTCCCTTCTTGTCGCGGTAGAAGATCATCTGGAGGTTCGAAGCCATGGGGACATCCCAGAAGCCCAGCCAACGGTCACAGATCTCCTCTGCCGGGATGCGTTCGCCTACGCCCTCGATCCCGAGGAAGCTCACCAGCGCGAGCAGCGGGTAGTCGTGGCCGAAACGCAGGTCGGCGGCGTATTCACCGCTTGCGATAACCTCGTCGGCCTTCGTGACTATATCCATGACGGTAGGGCGTGCGATCTCGCAGCGGCCTTCTCCCCCTTCGACAGAGTTGCACTGACCGGTGTAGAGGCTGATATTCCTCCGTGCCCAGCGAAGGTAGATCGCATCGAAAGGCAAGAAACGGAACAGATTCTCCTCTATGTCGAAATCTTCGGCAATGTCGGCCGTGTAGAAGACCGCATCGGTGAGCCTGCGCGGGCTCGGCACGAACGCACGTGCTGCCACAGGGTCGGTAAAGAGCGCTTTCATAACTCCGAGCGTATCGTCGGGAAGCCAGGCTATCGCAGCCTTTGCCTTCTCGTAGGCCGGACGGGTAATATCGTGCGCCTTCGAATCGTTCGGGGAGATGTAGTCCATGATGCGCTCGCCCGTGTCGGGACGGATGTCGAGCTTGGGGTTGATGCTCTGGAGCGAGTTCGTAAACGCCGTCATGCTCACGATGCAGCGGGGCACCAAACTCGAAGCAGCGCGGACCTTGCGGCCCCCCTTGAACACGCCGGGATAGCGGCTGTACATGCGCCGTGCGAGTGCCTTATGCTCACGCACGCCGCGGGGAGTAAGACGGCCGTCCATGCCGTTGTAGGCCGCGAGCACTTTTCGGGCGGCCACCAGCAGGGAGTCTCCTCCTTGGGTAAGAAGGTCGGCGGCCTGCCCCTTTTCGAGCAGCGCTATGACATACTCATAGTCTTTCCCGCCCCATGCCGAACGCGAACCATGCCTGCCATAGTGGCTGATATAGAACGGCTTGTAGCCCTTCGGCGCAGGAGTATCCCTGATCTCACGGAACTCATACGAGTTGTGGTTGTTGGCCGCGCGGGTCGGATCTTCGAGGATGGCCCTCACAGCCGCCTCGCTGCGGTGCGGCTGTGCGAAGGCTGCAAGGCTGATCGCCAGAAGGGCAAAGACCGATAAAAGTTTATTCTTCATGTTATAGCGTTATTTGTATTATCCTAGTTATCAATAACTTGCTGATTTGATCTCTCTGTTTTCGAGTGATCATATTAGCAAAAGACTGATACTCAGATCATTCTAAAAAACAGTCGCACGAGACCTAATCAAGTATCACGAGAATGGGGGCGGGATGGTTGAAGCTCAGTTTGACAAGGTCGGCGGTGGTGCGGTTGAGGGTCGCCTTCCACCAATTGTCCAGCACGACACCGTCGAGGGGCCATTGCAAACCCTCCGACCGGACTTTAAGAGTGGGGTCACAAGTCATGAACGACACTGCACGCCCCTCGCCGAAGATGAGTTCGCACGAATCGCCGATCGCGAACATGGTCGACCAGTCGGAAATCATCTGAACGGTTATGCCGCGCTCCCAGAAACCATACTGCTTCTCGTACTCCATCAGGAGCGAAAGATTGCCGATGGTATGGGCCTCCCTCCGGCCGGTTGCGCCGAAAATCGTGATATTGTCCACGTCAGGCCATCTCCCAAGCACATAGTGCAGGGCTTTGGTGAGATCGTTGTCGTCCTGCTCCGCCACATGGACGACTTCTCCGCCAAAACGCTTGAGGTCGGCTTTCGGGACTGAGTCCATGTCGCCGACGACTGCGGCCACATTGAGCCCGTGTTTCAGGGCATTGTGAAGGGCACCGTCGCAGCAGACCACCGGATAATCGGCAGCATCAAGAAGCAGGCGGGGATAGACTTTCCGGGGATAATCGCCGGCGGCGAGAATATAGACATTCATGACGCTAATATACGAAGTTTTTCTATCTTTGCCGTATGCTCAAAAGAACCAGAATCATTCTTGCAGCGCTGTTCATAGTCGGAATAACGCTGCTCTTCACCGGCATCGGCACCGACTGGTGGGGATGGATGGCCAAGCTCCAGTTCCTCCCTGCGGTCATGGGCCTCAACATCGCGGTAATCGCCGGCGTGCTCGCCGCGACCCTGCTTGTCGGACGCTGCTACTGCGCAATCATCTGCCCCCTGGGCGTATTTCAGGACGTAGTCATCTGGCTGCGCAAGGTCTACGCCAAAATCACCAAAAAGGCGTACGCCAAAGCCGGGAAGAAATCACCGGCCAAGCGCTTCACATATAATAAGGAGAGGAAGTGGCTCCGCTACGGAGTTCTTGCCCTCGTGGCTATCTGCATCGCCGCCGGCATCCAAGGCGCCGTGCTGCTGATCGCACCTTACAGCGCCTACGGGCGCATGGTCGCCCTCGCCGCCGGCAAGTCGCTCGCGCTGCCGCTGCTCATAGTCGCCGGCGTTACCTTCGTCGGCCTGGTCGTCCTCGCATGGGCCCACGGCCGTGCATGGTGCAACAACATCTGCCCCGTCGGCACCACCCTCGGCCTCGTGAGCCGCTTCTCCGCCATGCGCATCGGCATCGACGAAAGCAAGTGTATCGCCTGCCGCAAGTGCGAACGGAGCTGCCGCTCCTCGTGCATCGACATCGCCGGCGGCAAGGTGGTCGACAACTCCCGCTGCGTGGACTGCTTTGACTGCATCGACGTCTGCGACGAGGGCGCGATAAACCTCCGCTTCGCGTGGGGGAAAGGCACTCGTGCGAAGGCGGAAGGCCCCGGTCATCCTGACGACGGAGGCCGCAGGGAGTTCGTGGAGAAGACCGCGATGCTCGCCGGCGGTCTCGCGCTCGGTACGCTCGGCGCGAAGGCCCAGGTCCTCAACGGAGGCTTTGCCGACATAGCGCCGAAGCAGGACCCCGAGCGCGAGACTCCGCTCGTACCCCCGGGAGCTGTCAGCGTGAAGCGCTTCTACGAGCGTTGCACCGGCTGCCAGCTCTGCGTGTCGAACTGCCCCAATGGCGTACTGAAGACCTCCACCGACCTTGAGCATCTGCTGCAGCCCACCATGAGCTACGCCGACGGCTACTGCCGTCCGGAGTGCAACACCTGTGGGACGGTCTGCCCCGCCGGCGCAATCGAGCCGCTCGCCAAGTTCGAGAAACTCACCCTCAGTTGGGGCGTGGCCCACGTCTACCACCGCGACTGCCTCCAGAGGCAGGGCGTCAGCTGCGGCAACTGCGTCAGGCACTGCCCTGTAGGCGCCGTCCGCATGATCACCAACCGCCGCGGCATCCAGGTGCCCGTCGTCGACGAAGAGCTCTGCATCGGTTGCGGAGCATGTGAAAACCTCTGCCCCGTACGCCCGGTCAGCGCCGTGCGCGTCAACGGTCGCGACAAACACGTAAGACACAATGGATAGAAGAGACTTCCTCAAGATATCGGGCGCTGCAGCCGCTTCCGCCGGACTCGCGGCCGCCTGCTCACCCAAAACGGGCTCACGAAAGGCCTCGGGCCTCTCCAAGCAAGACCTCGGCCCCGACCACATGAAGCAGAACTTCCCCGGCGTGGGCCTGCTCGGCTTCGGCGCCATGCGCTGGCCGCTCCGCGACGACGACTCGGGCGAGATCGACCAGGAAGCCGTCAACGAGATGGTCGACTACGCCCTCGCCCACGGCGTCAACTACTACGACACCGCCCCGATCTACCTGCGCGGCAAGAGCGAACGCGCCACCGCGATAGCCCTCCTGAGGCACCCCCGCGAGAGCTACATGATCGCGACCAAATGTTCGAACTTCCGCGGGCCTTGGTCTTTCGAGCAGGGAAGGGACATGTATCTCAAGTCGTTCGAGAACTTCGAGACTGACTATATAGACTACTACCTTCTCCACTCCCTCAGCGGCTACGCGTCGTTCAAGATGCGCTTCGAAGATACGGGGCTGATCGATTATTTCGCCCGGGAGCGCGAGGCCGGCCGCATCCGCCACCTCGGATTCTCGTTCCACGGCCCCAAGGAGGGCTTCGACGAACTCATCGCCCTCCACGACAAGTACCACTGGGACTTCGTGCAGATCCAGATGAACTACAGCGACTGGAAACATGCCACCCGCGACGTCAACGCCGACTACATGTACGAGAAACTCGCGGAACTCGATATCCCGGTAGTGATTATGGAGCCTCTCCTCGGCGGCAGACTTGCCTCCCTCCCCGCACCTCTCGCAGATATGCTCAAGGCGGAGGAGCCCGACAAGTCCACCGCCTCATGGGCATTCCGCTTCGTGGGTAGCTACCCTAAGGTGCAATGCGTGCTGAGCGGCATGACCTGCATGGAACATCTCAAGGACAACCTCGAGACCTATCTCGACTTCGAGCCTCTCGGCGAAGAAGACTTTGCCCTGCTCGAAGAAGTCGCCGTCAAATTCAACGAGTATCCCATCGTGCCGTGCACAGACTGCAAGTACTGTATGCCCTGCCCCTACGGCATCGACATCCCCGGCATCTTCTCGTTCTACAACCAGAACGTCCGCGAAGGCACCTATGTGGTTAGCGAGAAACAGAAGGACTATGCCAAGGCGCGCCGCAAGTACCTGCTCGAGTATGGCAAAGCCATCCCGACCATCCGTCAGGCCGACCACTGCATAGGATGCGGCGAGTGCCTGGAGGCATGCCCCCAGCAGATTCAGATTCCGGACCAGCTCCACCGCATCGACCGCTACATCGAGGATCTCAAGCAGGAGAAACTTTGAGAGGGGTGCGCCCGGAGCCGTCCGGGGGGTTATGAAATATTTTTAATAAATTTATAAAGTTCTAAATTAATAGTTTTTGGGCCGGTTTTCTTTCAAATCAAAACCCTATTTTACGATATTCCGGCGATTTTATCCCGAAAAGAGGCCTCTAACTGCAAGACAATCAGTCATGAGGCCTCTTATAATATTTTGGTTTTAGAAAAAAACTTTCTAACTTGCACCCGAATTGCACCATTTTTTGCGCGGTTTTCGCGACTGAAAATACTTCAGACAGTAGTGTAAAAAGACATATTATTATTAATTAATCGAAATGGCTTATGAAAAAATTTAAGCTTCTGATCACCTCTCTGATGCTTCTGGTATCGGCTGTTGCCTTTGGCCAGAACGTCACCGTAGCCGGTGTGGTCCGCGATGCGGCAGGCAATCCGATTCCGGGTGCCGGCGTTATCGTACAGGGAACCACCAACGGTGTTGCTACGGGACTTGACGGAGAGTATTCAATCACAGTACCGGCAAACGCAACCCTCGTTTTCCAGGCAGTCGGATACAAGGACGTCATCGTCGCTGTAGCCGGCCAGAAAACCATCAATGCGACTCTCGAAGAGGATTCCACAGTCCTTGAGAGCTCCGTTATCGTGGGTTACGGTTCTGCCCGCAAGGTAGGAAACATCGTAGGAGCCATCTCCACAGTCAAATCCGACGTTGTGAAGAACGCACCGGCCGCATCCGCACTCGACCTCCTTCAGGGTCAGGTCGCAGGTATGCAGGTGCTCTCTACCGGTGGTGTGGCGGGTGATAACAACATCTCCCTCAAGATCCACGGAACAGGTTCGCTCTCGACCTCGTCGGAGCCTCTGTTCATCGTCGACGGTATCCAGTCTTCGAGTTCGGCCGTGATGGCTATGAACCCCAACGACATCCTTTCCGTCACCGTCCTCAAGGACGCTTCTTCGACTTCCATCTACGGAGCCCAGGGCGCAAACGGTGTCGTCTACGTCACGACCAAATCCGGCCAGTACGACAAGGATGCAACCGTTACCCTCACCTCGCAGTACGGTATCTCGACCCTCGCCAACATGCAGTTCTATGAGAACATGATGAACGCATCCGAGCTCAAGAACTTCTGGATGAGGGCAGGTCTCATGACCGCAGATCAGATCTACAATACCTATACAAGCAAAGGATGGACTTACGATACCAAGTGGCACCGCTACTTCCAGAGGTTCAACAACCCTCAGTATCAGAACGACGTGACCATCGAGGGCGGAAGCAAGAAGATCGCTTACATGGTAGGCGCTTCCCAGTTCCACCAGGACGGTAACACCGTAGGAAACTTCTACGACAGGTACACCGTACGCACCAACATCCAGGCGCGCCCGAAGGATTGGCTCAGGTTCGGCATCAACCTCAACGGAGCCTTTACGAAGGACATGCAGAACGACAACTGGGGTGATTCCTCCGGTCAGGCCGCCAACTACACCTCCGGCGGTTTATCATTCCTCAACAACCCCCTCTTCCCCGCCATCGACCCCGCTACCGGCAAGGAGTACGAGGTTACATATCCTAACGGTCTGTACAATCCCCGCTACTACTTCGAGAAGTACTGGTTCGAGTACGATACTTACAGGCTCAACGCCTCGGCTTACGTGGAAATCGACATCCTGAAGAACCTCACCTTCACGAGCCGTCTGGGAACGGATTCCTATTTCCAGACCTGGGACCGCTACGGCAAACCTTCCGGAGACATGTTCAACGGCGACGGTATGATCCAGAAGAGGTTTACTTCCGGCAGCAAGACCACCATCACCAACACCCTTGAGTACAATCTCTCATTTGCTGACAGGCACGAGCTCTCGCTCCTCGTCGGTCAGGAGGGTGTGGACTACGATTACCAGACATTTACGTCTTACGGCCGCGGTATTAAAGACGACCGTTACATCTCCCTTGAGTACGTCAATCCGGAAACCGTTTCGGTAGGCCAGAGCCGTACCCAGTACAGGTTCCTCTCATTCTTCGGCCACGCCGACTATACCTTTGACCAGAAGTACGTCCTCGATTTCACCCTTCGTAACGATGCGAGCTCACGTTTCGGCGCCAACAAGCGCAACGCTCTCTTCTGGGCGGCCGGTGGACTCTGGAAACTCGGCAAAGAGGACTTCATCAAGGATCTTGACTGGCTTACCAGCCTCAACTTACGTGCAAGCTACGGTACCCAGGGTAATGCGAGCATCCCCAACTACCAGCACCTCGGTATCATCAGCTCGCTGTCTACCCCTTACAATTCCGGCACTGGTATCTACCTTGAGCAGCCCAGCAACGAAGACCTCACCTGGGAGAACCAGTCGCTCCTCACCTTGGGCTTCGAAACCCGCCTGATCGACAGGGTCGACGTGGAATTCAACTGGTATGACCGCCGCACTACGGACATGCTCATGAGTGTACCGATGTCTTACACGTCAGGTTTCAGCAGCGTCTACGCCAACGTAGGTGAGCTCAGGAACAGCGGTGTCGACATCACCTTCGGATTCGACATCCTCAAGGGACGCGACTATTTCCTCAACGCCCACGCCACGTTCGGCTTCAACAAGGAGAAAGTGACCAAGCTCTTCAACGGACTCGACCGCTGGGAGATTGCCAACACCTTCGTAGCTTATGTAGTAGGCAAGCCTGTGATGTTCTACGCACCTATCTTCGCCGGCATCGACCCCGAAGACGGCAAGCAGATGTGGTACCTCCCCGCCCAGGGAGACCCTATCATCGATCCTGAGACAGGTCTTCAGAAAGTGGACGACGAAGGCAATCCTATGTTCGACATCAACAAGGACGTCTGCACCAAGGACCCCAACCGCGTAACCAAGGTATTCGACGAGGCCGCTCTGACCCAGAACACCGGAATCCAGCGCCACGAGCCCATCAACGGCGGTTTCGGTATCAGCGGTGCCTGGAAGGGATTCAGCCTCAAGGTTGACTTCTCCTACGTCCTCGGGAAGTACCTCCTCAACAACGACGCATACTACTATGCCAACCCTAACCAGTTCTCCGGACAGAACCAGAACAGGATGGTCACAGACTTCTGGACCCCTTACAACAAGGACGCGAAGTTCCCCGACTGGTCGACCGGCGCAGTCATGCAATTCGATACGCACGTCCTCGAGAACGCTTCGTTCCTGCGTCTCAAGAGCCTCGTGTTCGGCTACTCACTTCCTGAAAGCCTGTTGAAGAACCAGAAACTCTTCAAGAACGTAACCTTCACGCTTACAGGACGTAACCTCCTCACTCTCACCGGCTACACCGGTATGGACCCGGAAGTTGACAGCAACCTTACCCTTGGTATCCCTGGCAACACCCTTCAGGTTCTCGGTGGTATTGAACTCAAGTTCTAAACATAGGAGATTATCGATATGAAAAATATATTTGGCAAAATAATCACTGTCGCAGCCGCAAGCTTCGCGCTCGTTTCCTGCGATCTCAACCTCTTCCCTGAGGCAAGCGTCGTCTACAAGAAAGGCGATGTGATTCTCACTTCCGAGGATGACATTACTGCCAGCCACAATGCAATCTACCTGTATTTCAGGGGCCTTGTGGGAGGCTTCTACAACACCCTCGAAGAGCTTCAGTTCGACGGGTTCAACGCGACCCTCGACTATGGCAACAACTACGGCGCCATCCATCGTACTGACGACACCTTCACAGCCAGCGATCAGGACATCGACAGCTATTGGGGGAACTTCTATCTCACGATGAAGAACTACAATGTCACTATCGAGGCGTCGCAGAATGTCGCTGACGATCTCAAGGATGCGGCACGTTTCCTCAAAGGCGAGGCAATGGTCGCACGCGCATATTCCTATCTTCAGCTTGCACGCCACTTCGGCAAGGACTACGATCCCGCAACTGCTGAGACTGACCCCTGCGTGCCCCTTATCACCGTCTACGACCAGAACAAGAAGCCTGAGCGCGCAAGTGTCAAGGCTGTCTACGACCAGATCAAGGCCGACCTCGACAGCGCATACGTGATCTTCTCGCAGCTCGAAGACGAGGACTGGTCCAAGGCTAACGCCATGTACTTCACCCCCGACGTAGTCCGCGCGCTCTATGCACGCTACTATCTCGACGTACACGAGTATGCAGCCGCAGCCGATACTGCCGTCGCCGTTATCAACTCCGGCAGATATGAGCTCAGCGCAGATGCCGCAAGCCTGAAGGCCGTCTACGAGGCCGGCACCGGCAAGGAGGCTATCATGCAGCTGTTTGCAAGCCGGCAGGAGACTCCCAACGGATACAGCGTCTATGCCGACTACAATACGGACAAACGTTCGTCAACAGGTTTTGCATACAGTTGCCTCTACCTGCCCAGCAAGAAACTTATGGATCTCTACGACAACAACGACTTCCGCAAGATCAACTGGTTCAAGCAGACTACCGACAACCCTCTGATCATCCAGGGCAATCCCATCAACAACGTCTACATCTTCAGCAAGTTCATGGGAGACCCCAACCTCAACGCAGACGGTTTCCAGCACGGAAGGATTGCTCCCAAGCCTTTCATGATCAGCGAGATGTACCTCATCGCCGCTGAGGCTTATGCCCAGGACGGAAATTCGACCAAGGCAAAGCAGTATCTCAACCAGCTTCAGAACAAGCGCAAGGCTACCCTTACCTCCGCTTCTCTTGAAAACATCCAGAAGGAATGGCTCAAGGAGACCGTTGGAGACGGTATGCGCCTGAGCTGCGCAAAGAGATGGGGAGTCGGCTTCAACGGCCGTCAGCCTCAGACCAATGCAGTAGACATCATCATGTCTACCCCTGCTTCCAGCTATGCAGAAAAGGTGATGGAGCCTGGTGCAAACTGCCTGTGCTGGCCGATTCCTTCATACGAGATTCAGATTACTCCCAGCCTGGAGCAGAATCCCGGTTACGGTACAAACAACTAACATTGAAGAGATATGAAAACTATCATAAGAGCCCTTTCAGTAGTCGCGCTTGCCGCAGCCCTCGTGTCTTGCGGCAGCCCGAAGGCTGAGTTCATCACAGCTTCTTTCGTGTCGTTCAGCGGCACAAAGTATACTGTCAAGGAGAGCGCCACCGAATTCAAGGTCCCTGTAAACCTCGTTTCCGACAAGACCCTTGAGACCACGGTAACTTACCAGATTACCGGCGGCAGCGCCATCGTAGGCAAGCACTACACCCTGCCTGATGCTTCCGGCGTGCTTCACATCAGCAATGATCCTGCAAAGTGCGACAGTATCGTTATCTGCCCCATCGACTCCACAGGCGTACTCACCAAGAACAAGACTATCGAAATTACTCTCGGCGAGGTTACCGCTGACGGTATCTACATGGGCAACGCAACCAAGTGCACAGTCACCATCATCGACGTGGACGGAGGTATCAACCTCCTCGTCGGCAACTGGACCGGAACCGATCTAGCTACTTCCAACAACCCCGCTTCGTTCGAGTTCAGCATCGAGACCACCGATCCGACGGAAGATTACCCCGAGGCCAACGTCAAGATTCCTCTCGGAATGACCGTTGTCGACGCTTACACCAACTCCTGGACAAGCCAGACCGACATTTACGCCAAGTTTGACGAGGATACTTCCGAACTCATCATCTTCCCTCACCAGGTGTTCGACGCCGGTAACTTCGGAGATAAAATCGGTGTCCTCCACATAGCTCTCGATTCCGAGGCTGCTATGCGCGGCACATCCGAAGATCCCGTCGTGCTCTCTGTCAACGAAGGAGTCCTTTCCTTCAAGGCAGTCACCTACTTCGCCCTCTATGACGAGGACGGAAACTGGCCGGGATACACCTGCGGATCCATCAAAGCAAATGAAGAAATCCGCAAGAATGACTAAACGCTTTCTCATAATGATGACAGCAGCCTGCATGGCCTTTTCCTGCGCGAAAGAGGCCGTGCAGAGCCCTGTGTCATCTTGCGAGAACACTCAAAACCAGATCAAGAAGTCAGAGGTTTTTGTTCCCGGGCAGGTAATCGTCCAGTTTGACAAAGCCGCTGTCGAGACTCTTGAAGCCCGCCTTACCAAGGGGGCACTGGACAACACCGGCAACGAATCGCTTGACAGGGTCCTCAGGAAGCTTGGCGCAAAGAGCGTCACTCGCCTGTATCCCGATGCCGGTGAATGGGAGGAGAGACACCGTGAGGCAGGTCTCCACCAATGGTATGTCATCGAATACGACGAGTCCAAGGCGGTCGAGACCAAAGCCGGCAGCAGCCTGCTTTCTTCGGTCGACGGTATCATCTACACCGAGCCGATGCGTGTCAAGACCAGCACCGCCACTGTCTTCAACGATCCCTACCTCTCCCAGCAGTGGCACTACTTCAACGACGGTTCAAGATCCACATGGGTCGCAGGAGCCGACATCAATGTAGTTCCAGTTTGGGAAAAGTACACGACAGGATCGTCTGAGGTGATAGTCAATATCGTCGACGGCGGTATCGACATGACTCACCCCGACCTCCAGGCAGCCGTAATCCCCGGCGGAGCCAACGGAAGCCGCAACTTCTTCAACAATACCTACCAGATTACCGCACACGACCACGGCACACACGTTGCCGGAACTGTTGGTGCAATCAACAACAACAATGTTGGAGTCTGCGGAATCGCAGGTGGTAACGACGGCAAGGGAGGAGTTCGCCTCCTGAGCAGCCAGGTTTTCGTAAGCACTGAGAAATACGGCAACGGTTTCTATCAGGGCATGGTCTGGGGCGCCGACCACGGCGCAGTCATCTCCCAGAATAGCTGGGGCGATGTCTATGAGACCGTGGAGCAGGCACGCCAGGGAAGTGTCGGAGCGATGAAAGGCGCTATCGACTACTTCATCAAATACGCCGGCACCGACAAGAACGGCAATCAGACCGGCCCGATGAAGGGCGGTGTCGTATTCTTTGCCGCCGGCAACGACGGCTGGCCCATCGGCTGGCCTGCAGCTTACGACGAGCCGAGGTGCGTCGCAGTAGGAGCTTTCTCCTCAATGAACACCAGGGCTTATTACTCCAATTACGGCGACTGGGTCGACATCGCAGCGCCCGGCGGAGACGCCAAGATCGGTCCGCAGGTGCTCAGCACCCTGCCCGACGGCACATATGGAGCATTCCAGGGGACCTCGATGGCTTGCCCTCACGTTTCCGGCGTGGCGGCCCTGATCGTGTCGTACTTCGGCGGCCCCGGCTTCACCAACGACATGCTGGTGGAGAAACTTCTCGGAGGAGCCAACTCCGACGATCTCCCCGCTTCGTTCCAGATCGGCCCCCGTCTCGACGCTTACGGCGCATTCCGCTATGGCAACAGCGAACCTCCGGTTAAAGTTTCTAACTTTACGGTGGAAGGCACCGGCGGCAATATCAACTTCGAGTGGTCGGTAGGAGAAGATCCCGACGACGAAAAGGCCTTCGGGTATCTGCTTCTCGCGAGCGAGCGCCAGAGCGATTTCAACTCGCTCAAGCCCGGCAGTCTGCCTTCGACTATGCATAAAAAGGCAGTTGAGGTCGGTGAGCTCAACGTCGGCGATGCCATCAAGGGCAACATCGACGGTCTCGATTTCAGCAAAACCTACTATTGCGCGATTTATGCTTACGACTACGGCAAAGCTTATTCTGAGATTTCGTCCGTCAAGTCAGTCAAGACGACCGAAAACCAGGCTCCTGTCGTGACCACCTCCTACACCGGAAACTGGAAGATCAAGGCAAACCAGGTCGCTGAGATTCCTATCGAAATCTACGACCCCGACTTCCATCAGTTCACGGTATCGTTCAAGTCTGACTGCGAGAACGC
>CAMNNY010000058.1 GCA_946546175.1 uncultured Bacteroidales bacterium | reverse complement strand
CCCGAAATATGATTGCGCAAGAGTCATGGTAGCGCCCCCTAATCCACCGCTTTTGTGCAAGGTGTGCTTTTGTGTTGACCACCTTGCACGCCCGATGCCCTTTTCCGTCAGTAAATAGGCCATTTTACTAACCAAATCACTTTCGGAGACCAATTCCGTCAGTAAATAGGCCATTTTACTAACCAAATCACTTTCGGAGACCAATTCCGTCAGTAAATGGGGCATTTTACTGACGGAATTCATAGAATGCGCCAGATCGCGCGGCGCCGGGCTGGGTGCAGCCGCCCAGCTTGCGCGATTGCGACTTTCCGGAGGGGCTTCGACCTGCCGCTGAAGTGGTGACGGCCCCCGCCATAACCAGGGCGAGGGCCTAACGAACCGGCCGTTGCACCCCACAAAACAACAGTTTTGCGGGGGCCCCGCATGCTCGATACCTCGCGGCCTCAGGGGCCCGGGACGCCGCGCTAGGGCGCGGCTAAGTGGCCGGTGAGGTTCCCAAGCGAAGTAAAGAGCAGACCGGGCAGGCCGAAAAAGAGAGTGGTCGAAAACCTACACCATCTCCTCAACGCTCCAGGAGAAGGCGCGGAGGCCGAGGTCCTCGAAGGCGAGGTCCTTGGCGTGGAGCGCCTCGAGAAGCGGGGCGGCGGTGGCGTCGTCAACTACCGTGAGCATCGCGTGGTTCATGATGGGCCACGCGTGCGAGCCGTAGTGGGGCTCGCCCGTAGCCGACCCGCGTCCGCTGATCTCAGTCCAGCGGGTGAAGCCTTTCTGGCCGAAAGAATCCAGAATCTCTATTATCTCTTCGTTGTAGGCCTCGTTGTAGGCTATGAACACTGCTTTCATACTTTTGCGGCAAGTTTACGCGCACGGCGCCTTTCCTGGCGGGTGGCAAACACACAATATACTGTAGGGATGAGCACGAGGGTAACCAGGGTCGAAATCGACAGACCCCAGCAGACCACGAGTCCCAGACCCTTCCACAGTTCGGCGCCTTCGCCCAGGCCGATTGCCATGGGGAGCATACCTAATACTGTAGTCAGGGTAGTCATGAGGATAGGACGCAGACGGCTGCGTGCAGCCATCGCAGATGCCTCAACGGCGCTGTAGCCCCTCTCACGGAGCAGGATCGTATAGTCGATCAGCACGATACCGTTCTTAACTACGATACCAAGAAGGATGATGATACCCACCAAGCCCATCGCGCCAATCGGCGAACCGCTCACGAGCATGCCGAGGGCGACGCCCACAAGGGCGAACGGAATCGAGAACATGATCACGAACGGCGAGAGGAACGACTCGAACTGAGCCGCCATCACGATGTAGACAAGGATGATGATAAGCACGATCAGTACGATCATGTCGCCGAAGAGTTCCTGCTGATCCTCGAAGTCGCCGGCGATCACGGTTGTGATTTCGGCCGGCATGTCCAGGGCAGCAATCACGCTCTCGGTCTTGGCGACCGCCTCACTGAGGGCTGTGCCGCCAGCAACGATTCCGCTCACGGTAATGAGACGCGAACGGTCCTTGCGCTCGATAGTCGGAGGCACTTCCGTCTCCACGAGGGTGCCAAGCTCCTTCATCTTCACGGGCCTGCCCATCGCGTTCATGATGGTGATGTTCTCCATGTCCTCGAGACTGCGACGGAACTCGGGCGCATAGCGTACACGGATATTGTACTCCTCGCCGTCTTCGCGGTAGAACGACGCTACCGTTCCCGACATGGCGGCACTGAATGCGGCACCGGCCGTCGAAGAGGTAAGGCCGTTGAGAGCCAGCTTGGTGCGGTCGAAGTTGATCTGGTACTCGGGCGTGTACTCGTCGCGGGAGAGGCTCACCTGCACGAACTCCGGTTCGGCGAGGAGCCTGTCGCGAAGGTCGCGGGCCACGCGGTCGGTAGTGGCGAAGTCGTAGCCGAAGACTTCGATGTCGACGCTGGCCGCGCCGCCCATTCCGCCGCCGCCCTCGTAGACGAGCGCCTTGCGGATCAGCGGGTAGTGGGCAAGGATGCCGCGGATAACGGTCGCGATCTCCTCCGAACTGCGCGTGCGGGTGTCGACCGTGCCCACGTTGATATTCATCGAGATGACGTGGGTTCCGTTGCTCTGCATGTTGGCAAAGGTGTTGTCGGTATCGGCCTGGCCGTAGGTGATATTGATGATCTGCAGCTCAGGCACCGCGGCGACGATCTCGTCGTAGATGCTGCGCGAAATCTCCGCAGTAATCTCCTGCGCCGTGCCGACAGGGAGGTTGATATTGACCCTGATACGTCCTTCGTCGCTCTTTGGGAAGTACTCCGTCTTCATCTTCGGGAGATAGACCACCATAGTGGCGACAAAGATACCGAACGCGCTGAAGATCACAAGCTTGCGGTGAGTCGTACACCACCTGATGACGCGTCCGTAACCCACGGAGATCTTGTCGAGGAGCTTGTTGAAAGGCACGAAGAAGATGTCGTAGAGTTTGCCGCTGCGCTTACCCGAACGGAGGAAGCGCGAGCAGAGCATAGGTACTAGGGTGAGTGCTGCGGTGGTCGATACGATCATGATGATACTCACAATCCAGCCGAGCTGCTTGAACATGACTCCAGTGAAGCCCTTCATCATGGTAAGGGGCAGGAACACGCAGAGCATGGTGAGCGTCGACGCGATGACGGAAATCGAGACTTCGCCGGTTGCGAGCACGGCAGCCTCCTTGGGCTTCTCGCCCCTGTCGAGGTGGGTCGTGATGTTCTCAAGCACGACGATAGCATCGTCCACCACCATTCCGATCGCAATCGAAAGGGCCGACATCGACACGATGTTGAGGGTGTTGCCGGTCGCAAACAGATACACTATGGAAGCGAGGAGCGCGACCGGAATCGAAAGGACGATGATGAAGGTCGCCCTCCAGCGTCCAAGGAAAAGGAACACGACGAGCATGACCACCAGGAAGGTAATCAGGATGGTGTCGCGCAGAGTCTTGATCGTATTGATGATGTTGGTGGAGCCGTCGACAACGGTTTCTATCTTGATATCCGAAGGAAGTGTCTGCTCAATCTTCGTGAGCTGCTTCTTGACTTTTCGGATTACGTCGACCGTGTTGGCGCCGCTCTGCTTCTGGATGATAATTCGGGCCGAACGGCGACCGTTGGTGTAAGACTCCTGCTCACGCTCCTGGTTGCCGTCGCGGAGAGT
>CAMNNY010000057.1 GCA_946546175.1 uncultured Bacteroidales bacterium | reverse complement strand
CGGCTGAGGGTCTTGGAGACTTCCCTACCCTCGGAATTGTAAGCCTTCTCAAGGTTGACTGAGAGGGTGATGACCTTGCGGCCGTCGGAGATGGGAATTGCTATGTTCTGATACATGCTCCCCTGCTTCTCGTAGACCTGCTTGATAATCGGGCTGAGCTTCTCGACCACGGCATCCATACGGCGCTTGTAGCTCTCCTGCATGTGGTCACAGAGGGCTTTCACAAGCTGATCCTTCTTGGCTGAGTTATAGAATGCTTCGTCGAAACCGGTATCGATTGAAAGGCGTGCCATCACAGTCTCCTCGAAATCCTGGAAACTGTAGCCTTCGCAGCTGTCGACTATGATGGAAGCTGTGTCGACCATCATGTTCTGGAGGTCGATCTCGATCTTGTCGCCCTTGATTGCATTACGACGGCGGGAGTAGATAGCCTCTCTCTGGTAGTTCATCACGTCGTCGTACTCGATGAGGTTCTTACGGACGCCGAAGTTGTTCTCCTCGACCTTCTTCTGCGCGTTCTCGATTGCCTTCGAGAGCATGCTGCTTTCGAGGGCTTCGTTCTCCTGCATACCGAGCTTGTCGACCACCGAAGCGATACGCTCCGAGCCGAACAGACGCATTAGCTTGTCTTCGAGCGAGATGTAGAAGATGGACGAGCCCGGGTCCCCCTGACGGCCGGCACGGCCTCGGAGCTGGCGGTCAACCCTTCGGGAATCGTGCCTCTCGGTACCGATGATGGCGAGTCCGCCGGCGGCCTTGACCTCGGGCGAGAGCTTGATATCAGTACCACGGCCTGCCATGTTGGTGGCGATTGTCACGGTCGAACTCTGACCCGCCTGCGCAACAATTTCGGCCTCACGTGCGTGCTCCTTGGCGTTCAGGACGTTGTGCTTGATGCCGCGCATCTTGAGCATGCGGCTCAGGAGCTCGGAAGTCTCGACATCCGTCGTACCGACCAGCACCGGACGCCCGGCGTTGGAGAGTTCGACTATCTTGTCGATCACAGCGGCATATTTGGCCTTCTTGGTCTTGTAGATCTGGTCCTCCTGGTCGTCGCGAATCACGGGACGGTTGGTCGGAATGACCATCACGTCGAGCTTGTAGATACTCCAGAACTCACCTGCCTCAGTCTCGGCCGTACCGGTCATACCGGCAAGCTTGTGATACATACGGAAGTAGTTCTGAAGGGTAATCGTCGCGAAGGTCTGGGTTGCGGCCTCGACCTTGACGTTTTCCTTGGCCTCGACTGCTTGGTGGAGTCCGTCGGACCAGCGGCGGCCTTCCATGATACGGCCGGTCGACTCATCGACGATCTTTACCTTCTTGCCGGTGCCGTCGTCCATGACGACATAGTCGACGTCCTTTTCGAACATCGCGTAGGCCTTAAGGAGCTGGCTGACGGTGTGGACGCGCTCGCTCTTGAGGGAAAAGTCCTCCATGAGAGCGTCTTTGGCGGCCTGTTTCTCTGCAAGCGAGAGGTCGGAATGTTCGATCTCCGCCGTCTTGGTACCGACGTCGGGCAGCACGAAGAAGTCTTCGTTGCCCACGCTCTGGGCGAGGAGTTCCTGACCCTTGTCGGTAAGGTTTATGGAGTGCAGAACCTCGTTGATGACGAAATAGAGAGGGTCGGTGACAACCGGCATCTCCTTTTCGTTGTCCTGCATGTAGTAGTTCTCGGATTTCTGCATCACTACCTTCACGCCGGGCTCGCTGAGGTACTTAATGAGCGGCTGGTACTTCGGAAGGCCTTTGTAGGCACGCAGAAGGAGCTTTCCACCTTCCTCCTCGTCGCCCTCGGCCATCTTCTTCTTGGCTTCGTTGAGTACCTGGTTCACGAGGGCTCGCTGGGCCGAGTAGAGCTTTTCCACATAGGGGCGGAATTCCATGTACTGCTCGTCGTCCTGGTTCTTGGCCACGGGACCGGAAATAATAAGAGGGGTACGTGCGTCGTCGATGAGCACAGAGTCGACCTCATCGACGATGGCATAGTGGTGCTTGCGCTGGACGAGGTCGGCCTCGCTCGTGGCCATGTTGTCACGGAGGTAGTCGAAGCCGAATTCGTTGTTGGTACCGAAGGTGATGTCGCAGTCGTAAGCGCGCTTGCGGGCTGCAGTATTGGGGTCGTGCTTGTCGATGCAGTCGACGCTCAGGCCGTGGAACATGTAGAGCGGGCCCATCCACTCCGAGTCACGCTTGGAGAGGTAGTCGTTGACGGTGACCATGTGGACACCCTTGCCGGCGAGTGCGTTGAGGAACACAGGAAGGGTCGCGACGAGGGTCTTTCCCTCGCCCGTTGCCATCTCGGCGATCTTACCCTGATGAAGGGCGATACCGCCCACGATCTGCACGTCGTAGTGGACCATGTCCCACTTGAGGTCGTTGCCTCCGGCTACCCAGTGGTTGCGGTAGACAGCCTTGTCGCCCTCGATGCTGACGAAGTCGTGATTGATGCTCAGGTCGCGGTCGAAGTCGGTCGCGTTCACGGTGATTGTTTCGTTCTGGGCGAACCTGCGGGCCGTGCTCTTGACGATTGCAAAGGCCTCGGGAAGGATCTCGTTAAGGCCCTTCTCGATAGCCTCGTCCTCTTCCTTGACGAGTTTGTCGCTTTCTGAAGCAAGTTTGACCTTTTCCGCAATGGGAAGGTCTTCGTCGAGTTGCGCGCTGATTTCGGCGATACGGTTCTCGAATGGAGCTTCGATGTCGCGCATCTTCTGCCTGAGGGCTGCCGAATGGGCGCGAAGGTCATCGTCGGAGAGCTTATCTATGGTTTCGTAGGATGCAAGGACCTTGTCGAGAATCGGCTTGATTGCCTTATAGTCTCGCTCGGCCTTGGATCCGAAAAGTTTCTTAATTACGTCTGCTAGAGCCATTATTGCTGTGTTCTTAATATGTGCAGATGCCCTCCGGGCCGCATTTGCCCGGAATAGGGTCGCGAAGCGACTGCGGCCCGGAGGGCATCTGCACATTCTTGAATAAAATCTTTCAAATATAATCATTATTGGAGACTTCACCAAAAAACAATAACTTTGCGCATATGGGAATGGTCAACCAGAAACGCATCGCGAAGAACACTCTCCTCCTCTACATAAGGATGGGAGTGATCATGCTGATCAACCTCTACGCCTCGCGTGTGGTGCTGGCCAGCCTCGGAGAGACTGACTACGGCCTGTACAACGTAATTGGCGGGATCGTGGTGATGTTCTCGTTCCTTGGCAGCGTGATGAACGCCGCCTGCGGCCGCTACTACGCGATGGAGCTTGGGCGCGAGGACTATCGCGCACTCCACAAAGTGTTCAGCGTCAATGTCATCATTTTCTTCGTCCTTTCCCTGATCATACTCGTACTTGCGGAGACTGCAGGACTGTGGTTTCTGGAAAACAAGATGGTCATCCCCGCCGACAGGATGAACGCAGCGAGGTGGGTCTACCAGATAAGCATCGTGTCGTTCATCGCGAGCATGCTGGCCATCCCCTTCCGCTCTATCATCACGGCCAAGGAGAAGATGAAAGTCTATGCTTATTGCAGTGTAGTCGAGGCTACCCTGAAGCTGGGTGCCGTGCTTCTTCTGGCGAGGGCCCCTTTCGACAAACTCGTCTTCTATGCAGCCCTGATGCTCGTGGTCACCATCGGAACCAGTTTGTTCTATGCGCTCTATTGCCGTCATTTCTACGAAGAGTGCAAGGGCAGGCTCGAGTGGGACAGGCCTCTTGCCAGAGAAATCGTCAGCTTCAACGGCTGGGGCATCATCGGCTCAATGGCCACAATCGGCAAGAACCAGGGAGTCAACATCCTCCTCAACATGTTCTACGGCCCGGTGGTCAATGCCGCTCGCGGAGTAGCCAACCAGGTCTATGTCAATGTCTTCGAGTTTCTCCACAATTACGTGATGGCCTTCAATCCCCAGATAGTGAAGTCCTATGCCGCGGGAGAGCGTCACGACATGATGAAGCTCATCTTCCAGGCATCGAAGTTCTCTTACTATCTGCTGTTCGTGATCATCCTGCCGCTTCTGCTCGAACTCGCTCAGGTACTCGACATCTGGCTCGTAGACATCCCTGAGCACGCGTATGCATTCACGGCGATACTCCTCGTGTCGGCTCTTGCCGACGCCATGCACGATCCGCTCTACTACGCCATCCAGGCTACAGGCCACGTCAAGTGGCTCAACATCCTCGTCGGCGGAGCCCAGCTGATGATTGTGATAGTCGGATACATCGTCCTGAAGACTTCCGCCGTGGAGCCGGAGTTTATGTTCTGGCTCATACTCATCTTCACCGTGATTGCCCAGGTCCTCAGGATTATTCTCACGAAACACTACCTCGCAATGAGCATAAAGGAGTATGCCGCCAAGGTTTTGCTCCCCACTTTCCTCGTGACCGCACTTGCCCCCTGGCTTCCCTATCTGGTCGTAAGGCTCATGCCGGCGACTTTCCTCAGGCTCTGCATCACCGTTGTTGTGAGCATAGTCGTAGTTGTCGCCATAATCTACACCGTCGGCCTCAACCAGTCTGAGAGGGACGGGCTCAAACAGTTCTTCCGCAAAAAGAAACATGCCGGCATCCAGTAAATACAATCCCAACGGCTCCGCACTGCGCGATTACCAGCTCAGGCTCCTTGACCTTCTCTCGGAGTTCGCACGATTGTGCGAGGAGAACGGCATCACATGGTGGATCGACAGCGGCACGCTGATCGGCGCGATGCGCCATGGCGGATTCATCCCATGGGACGACGATCTCGACGTGTGCGTCTTGCGAAAGGACCTGCCGCGCATCCGGAAGATACTTCTTGGAAGCGCCAAGGCCCCGTTTGCCTACAAAGACATGTGGGTCAAGGGTTATACCCGCCTCTGGCCTCGTTTCATGGATGAGAGTTGCAGGATAGTGAGGCGCGACCCCGTTAGCGGCGAGCCCAAGGAAGATTTCCTTTGGATAGATATACTCCCGCTCAGACCGGGCAGTCCAAAACTCAAGAAACTCGTTGACCCTCTCTACGGCCGCTGCTTCAGGCGGATAATCGGCGCCATCGACGACGGCCCGGTAAAGCGGGTTCTCGCGGACTTTCTCTCTCCCCTTGCAGTCCTGCTTGCCTGGACTGTTTCCCTCGAAGGCCGGATCTTCCGCCGTAACTCCCTGATGCACGACTTCGGGGTGCCGTTCTACTCGCTGCGCCGCCGCGAAGACATCTTCCCGCTGAGCACAGTATCCTTCGAAGGCAGGTCCTTCCCCGCCCCGGCCGATCCCGACAAGTACCTCAGGCGCATCTACGGCGACTACACCCAGCTGCCACCCGAAGAGCAGCGCCACGGCCACGAAATAATCTCCATCCTTCCGCAAGATGCTTAAGTTCCTCAAATATCTTCTGTCGTACCTGACACATCCGCTGTCCTTTCTGGTGCCCCGCAGCAGGAAGAAGCTGGCTTTCGGCTCGTACCGCGGAGGTTTCGAGGGCAACGCCAAGTATCTTTTCATCGAGCTCAGCCGTAAGGAAGATGCAGTATGGCTGTCTTCTTCGAAGTCGACCGTCGCGCTGGTCCGCTCGCTGGGGCTCAGGGCAGAGTGGGTACTGAGTCCGCGCGGAGCCTGGCGCGCACTCCGCTCCCGAACATGGATAGTCAACGCATACACTTCTGACATTCTCTGGGCTTTGAGCGGAGGGGCCAATGTCATCAATCTGTGGCATGGCGTAGGACTCAAGCGTACGGAGTACAATTCCACCTCCGGCCCGATGTACGACCGCTATATCCGCAAGACTTTCAGGCAGGCCTTCTACCATCCCGAAGCCTACCGCAAGCCGCAGTGGCTGCTGACGGCTTCCGCGTTTCAGACCCCGATGTTTGCGGCGGCATTCAGGCTGCCGGAAAGCCACTGCATCAAGTGCGGCTATCCGCGCAACTCGATCCTCACATGCAGCGAAGCCGACCGTCGCAAGTTCATCCAAAAGTATGAACCCCAATCTACCAAATCCCTGCTCGAAACGATTCGCGCTTTCAGCGAGGTCTGGATCTACATGCCTACTTGGAGAGACTCTCAGCGCGACATCTTCGCCCAGGGAATGGATATGGACAGACTCCAGGAAACACTCTCGCAGCGCAATGCCATCCTGCTCCTGAAACCCCACCCGAACACCATTACGGACGCTGTCAAGGGCTATTCGAACATAGTTCTTCTCGACGCTTCCGCCGACGTTTACCCCATCCTTCCTTACACCGACGCACTGATCACCGACTACTCCTCGGTGCTTTACGACTATATCCTCATGGAAGGCAAAGGCGCGGTTCTGTATCTGTACGACCGCGAAGACTACGTCAAAGACCGTGACTTCTACTTCCCCTTCGACGAAAACGTAATCGGCCAAAAGGCATACACTTTCGGGCAACTGCTGGATGCCATAGCCCGCGGACCGCAGCCGCTGGGCGAACCCGGGCGCAAAGCCCTGGTCCTCAAGTTCTGGGACAAAATCATTCCTGACTATGATTTCAGCGATTATCTGCACCTATAACAGGGAAAAGTACATAGTCCGGGCCATCGAGAGGCTATCGGACACCAAGTGCGAGGATTATGAGATAGTCGTCGTCGACAACAACAGCACCGACGGCACGGCCGGACTCGTCGCCGGCTACATGAGCTCGCACCCGGAACTGCCGATACGCTATTTTGTCGAGACGAAGCAGGGACTCTCCCACGCGCGTAACCGCGGGATGAAGGAAGCGCAAGGTGATGTCTTTCTCTTCCTTGACGACGATTCCCTCGTTGTCGGCGACTACCTCTGCCGGCTCGAAGAGTATCTGCAGGCATACCCGCAGGCCGATGCGTTCGGCGGCCGGATCGAGCCGCTGTTCGACGAATGCCCGCGCCCGAAATGGCTGTGCCGCTGGAGCATGGGGTGGGTCTCCGCCATCGACCTCGGAGACAACGTACGCCAGTTCGAGGGCAAGTCTTTCCCGATAGGGGCCAACATGGGGATGCGCCGCGCCATCGCCGAAAAGGCCGGCCGGTTCGATCCCGATCTCGGCCGCAAGGGCGGCAACATGGACGCAGGCGAAGAGAAAGACATGTTCAGGCGCATACGTGCGCTCGGCGGCAGCATCTGGTATTTCCCGGGTATTGAGGTGCAGCACGTGATCCCAGAGAGCCGTACTACCCTCGCCTACGTAGACCGTTTCGCAGACGGAGTCGGCCTGAGTGAACGCATCCGCACCAAGTCCGAGGGCACATACGCAAGACGGCTCCTTTCGGAAGCCGTCAAGTGGGGAGGGACAATGGTCCTGTTTGTCTGGTACCTTATAACCTGCCGCCCAGTCTGCGGAGCCACTCTGGTCCGCTTCCGTTCACACGTAACACGTAAGCTACTGTCATCAGGGCGATAAGCAGATACATCAGGGCCTTCATCGCGGCGTTTACCTTGTATCCTTTGTAGATCGAATCCGGACGGAACTCGAAGACTACCTCGTGGCTCCCCTCCGGCACATTGAGTGCACGCAGGGCGTAGTCCGCGCGGAAATGCCCGGCGGGCTTGCCGTCAATGTAAGCCTTCCAGCCGTATGGATAGTAAATCTCGGAGAAGACCGCCGTTTTGGGCTCCGTCACGCTCGCTTCGTAGACCAGGCGGTCGGGAGCATACGAAGTAAGTACGATGCTGCCTTCGCCAGCCGTTTGCGGCAGCACATAATCAGCAAATTTTGCGTCTGTCACGGCTTCGCGCTCCAGATCGAGCGTATTGAGGGCATCGCACTCTTCGAGTGCACTGCCGGCGATGGCGACCTTGTCCACAAACCATGCATTTCCCATATGGGAGGGGTTGAGCACCGGGGTGGGCTTACCGTCTTTCTCCCTGATTATATACTTGGTATTGAGCATATTGATCACGCTCATATTGCCTTTAGAGAGGTGCCTGTCGATAAGGTCCTGATAACGGCGCAGCTTGGCTGCATGGTATCCTCCAACCGAGTGAAGATAGTAAGATGTACGCGACTCGTTGAAGGTATTTGTCGTGAGGTTCAGCACCCTGAAGTAGTCGGGGTCCTGAAGAAGCTGCTTCTCGTAGTCTGTCTTCTGGAAGTAGGCGTCGTTTTCCTTCTTTGTGATCCAGTCGGCGTCGCCGAAATAGCGTTTGTCTACCGGCCACATATCTGCTAGGATCAGCGCTGCGAGCCCTGCCACGAACGGGCCGAATTTCACTTTGCCCGAGGTGTAGATCAGCAGCAAAGCGGCTGCGAGCGCAATAAAGGCCGCCGAGCGCCAGGAGTCTGTGGCAAGCATGGAGGCCCGCTCGTCGCACAAGGCGTCGATGAACCATTGCGGCATTCCGGCCAGGGTACGGAGGTCGTACGAAGATGTGAAACTCATCATTCCTTTGCCGAGCAGTGCGAAGAACAGACACAGACCGCCCGTCACAGCCGCGCTAAGAAGGATCGATTTGCGCAGTTTGACGCTTTCTATGCTCCCGCTGCGTATCTGCTCGAGAGCGAGGAATCCCAGCAGCGGCATCGTGATTTCAGCCACTACAAGTATCGAAGAGACCGTCCTGAACTTATTGTAGAAGGGGAAATAGTTGTAGAACAACTCCGTCAGCCCCATAAAATTGTGGCCCCACGACAGCAATATCGAGAATACTGTCGCAGCAATCAGAGCCCATTTGTACGGGCCCTTGACTATTATGCAGCCAAGAAGGAAGAGGAAACAAACGATTGCCCCGACGTAGACCGGCCCGGCAGTGAACGGCTGCTCGCCCCAGTAGGTCGGCAGACCAGCCGTCAGGCTCCTCGCACTCGAAGCGGGCACGCCCTGACTGACCAGCGTCTTGTACATCTTTGAACCGCGGCCGACGTCCGTGCTGGACGCTCCCCCCTGGAAATTGGGTATCATCAGGGTCATCGTCTCCCCTATTCCGTAGCTCCAGGCGGTCGCATAGTCGATGTCCAGGCCCTTGGGCTGGGAATCCGTCCCGTCGGCAATGTCGGAATGGCCGCCGCGGACAGTTTCCTTAACATACTCGGAATTAGACTTGAGGGTGCTGTAGCCGGTACCGACGCCTATCCCGATAGAAAGGGCAAACAGTCCGAGAGCGATGAAAAGGTCCTTGATGCGTTTTTCCTTTATGTGGATGACGATTTCAGCAATTCCAAACACGCCCATCATCATGAACAGGTAGTAGGACATCTGCGGATGGCGCATCATGCCGATCGAACTGTACAGCATCACAAGGGCTATGCCCCAACCATAATGCTTCCTGAATATCAGATAAAAACCACCTATCACAGGAGCCATCATCCCCAGGGTCAAGGCTTTGGTTTCGTGCCCTGCAGGAATGATCAGGAAGAAGTACGAAGACATCGCTATCGCTATCGCCCCGGCTATGCTGAGCCACTTGTTCACGCCGAAGGCGCGCAGCATTATGAAAAAGCCGAGGAAATAGCCGATCAGAAGAGCCAGCACGGAGTGCAGGAAGAACGTCAGGACAGCCCTGACTCCCTTGTCGAAGCCCTCAACTATGCCGGTGATGAAATTGGATGGCTGCTTGACGGTTATCTGGTAGCCGGGCATCCCTCCGAACATGGAGTTTGTCCAGTGCGCGGGAGTCTCCGCTTCGGCATTGTACTCCTTGAGTTCATGGGCCATTCCCTTCCACTGCAGAGTGTCTCCCTGGCGCAGGACTTTGCCGTTAAGCATAGGGTAGCAATAGACGAGCGTTACTGCGAGGAATACCACAGCCGCCACGAGATAAGCTCCGTATTTTTTGAAAAAATCTTTCATTTGACTATCTTTGCAAAGTTTCAGCGGGATTAGCACATCGGTAGTGCATCAGCTTCCCAAGCTGAGGAGGCGGGTCCGACTCCCGTATCCCGCTCTTCCCTATTTTTTCACTCTAAGGTTGAGCCCCGCCATGATGGTATCGGGGGCAAGATCCACAACAGCCCTTTCTTCTCCAGCCATACAGAATCCGCATTTCTCACAGACGCCTTCGAACAGGCTGCCCGGGCACTCCGGCGTGCGGGTCCCGTCGGTGTGGACATAGTTCGTCATCCAGCATACCTTCCTGAACTTGAGGTCCCGCATATGCTTCAGGCCGGTGACCGTGTTCATGATCGGATAATGCTGCTTTTTGTAGCGGATTACCATATCAATTATCTCCTGACGCTTCTCCCATGGCAGCGCGAGCGCCTCCGATCCGGGGAACGGCGTATGGAAATTGATCGAAATTTTGTCGATATATGGGTTTTCGGCGGCATATCTGATAGCCTCCTCCACACCGTCTGCATTGAGGGTGTTGACCGCCATATTGACGCTCACCGCTTTGTGGCCGCTTTCTTTTATATTCTTCTCCAGGCGCTCGAAGGTGCCCTTCCCGCGGACCTTGTCGTGGTACTCTCCCACTCCGTCCATCGAGACCCAGATGCTGTCGGCATGGCTGCCCTTGAACGACTTCTGGGCGTTGGTCGTAATGGTGCAGCTGAAGAAGCCGAGTTCGTGGGCGAGATCGCACAGGTCGTCTATTGTTTTGTCTCCATCCTGCCAAAGGGTAGGTTCTCCACCTTCGAAATCGACGAAGCGCGAACCGAGCGAATAGCAGTATTCGAGATCGGCCTTCACCTGCTCATAGGTCTTGGTAAGAGGGTTCTTGTGGTTATAAACGGTGCAGTGCTTGCAGCTGAGATTGCAGCGGTCAGAGACGAATACGACGCTCTGAAGCGGAGCCTTCCTGCCGAAGAACTTCGCCCTGAACCACCACCAGCCGAGGTATGTTATCTGGCCTATGGTCATACGAACATGAGGATTATGGCAACTATGCCTGAAAGTATGCAGAATCCGCTCAGAAGGTTGCGGGCGCAGAACCACCTGGCGAGGAACCAGTCGATGTGGGCCTTACAGATAGCATCCCAGCCGGGCATCGGACCGAGCCACTTGGGAGGAGCGGGAATCTCCATCATCTGCCCCTTGGAGAAGAGTACTAGCGAGCGGAAGAGCCAAATAGCCCGTGGAAGCACCAGAACTACCGCAAGATAGGCTGGATGGAGGTGTCCGAGAATTACTGCCGCTACAACCATCAGGAAGGGCACGAAGATAAAGATAGCGGAAAACACTAGGCAGGCCTTGCTGCTGCCGAGGAGCCTTGCGAAGGTCATCTTGTTGCTCTGGGCATCGCCCGGCATGTCGATAAAACTGTGAGTGAAGAGGATATTGAGCACGAGAAGACCTACCGGAATACTGATAAAAACGATATTGAGGTCGACCTTGCCGCAGCAGGCGTAGTAAACACCCATCATCAGAAGGGGGCCGAAGATGATTCCGATTATGAGTTCGCCGATGCCCCTGTATGCAAGTTTGAGCGGCGGACCGGAGTAGAAGAAGCCCAGGAATGCGCATGCAAGCACTATCGCGACTATCCACCATGCGCCTTGAGGGCCTGCGAATCCATTGGAGTATATCCTGTATGCAAAAATCGCCGCTCCGCAGAGGACCGCGACCAGAGAGAACCGGGCGATTGCTTTTGACGTAGTTTTCAGGGTCTCAGTGCCGTCGGTGAGATAGGGATATTTTGCCGTCATTGCCCTGAATCCCTGCCTTATGACCTTATCGCGGTCGCCTTTCATGTCGACCTTATAGTCAAAATAATCATCTGCGAGATTCATGGCGAGATGTGCGCACTCGACACCGAGCACCGCCAGTATTGCAATCCACCATACGGCCCCGCCTGAGGCGAAGGCCACCACAACTGCAAGAAGCGCGGGCATAACGCTCTGCACAAGCGCGCCCGCTCTTCCGTTGTCCATCCATTTCTTGAGTTTCATATCTCCCGCGAAGATACGAATTTTTTTCTCAGAAACTGTACTCGCTGATCGACTGTATTCCTACTATTCCGTAGTATGAAGCAACGATATCCCCCTTGAGGTAGATTTTCTTTCCGAGATAGTCCTCGTGGTCCACCAGATTGAGTGCATCCCTGATCTTTCCATTGGGCAATTGAACGGA
>CAMNNY010000056.1 GCA_946546175.1 uncultured Bacteroidales bacterium | reverse complement strand
TGTCAGACAATTCAGGTGTGAGTTGCACGAGTCCGTGATTGAGCTGGAAATCTCTGATCTGAGGTACAATACCGCATATACTTACAGCGTATATTATAAAAGGAACGGCCAGACGCTTGAAGGTCCTACGAAGTCTTTCAATACCCTGACGGTCCCCATGCCGAGCATCTCGGATCCGGACATCATAGTGGAAACGGACAATGCTACTTGTATCGCCCACACCACGGACACAGAGGATCTTGGAAAATACGGCTTCATCCTCACTGACAATGACGGAAAAACGCAGCAGGTCGAAGTAACGCCGGATAATGGCCGGATAGTCTACACCTGGGATGGGCTCGCACCAGGCACGGACTATCGTTTCTGCGCATTCTGCAGCAACGGCTACGAAACTTCAGAATCAACGCCTATAGCATTCAAGACAAGAAGCGAGCCTTTTGACAAAGGCATCCTCAAATATCTTCTCAACAACTTCGACACAGACAAAGACGGCCGAATGTCGAAAAATGAACTTGAGAGCATCACGGAGATCATCCTGTCCGACATCCTGCTGGAATCACAGTCCGGCCTTGAATCCATGCCCAACCTCATATGCCTTTCTATGGGCGACAACTGGCTGAAGCGGATCGACCTGTCGGTGTGTCCGAAGCTCGAAGTCTTCTCCGGCGGACGCAGCCCTCATCTTGAAGAACTCTATCTGGACAATCCTCACCTGTGGCAACTACATATAATTCAAACCAATAATCTCAAGTCCATCGATACTTCGAGATGCCCGGAACTTTCGTCCTGCTTCTTATGGAACGACAGTATTGAATACTTGGACTTTTCTTCAAATGAACGTCTGGAGGCCCTTGCGGTCAGTTATTCCAAACTTACCGAACTTGACCTTTCCACTAACTGGAAACTTAGACACCTATTGGTAGCAGAGAACAATGACATGCTTAAAACTGTATGGCTCAAGAAAGGTATTATTTTGGACAACTGCGAAGTCGGCCCGAACACAGAAATCAAATACAAATGACAGACAACACCCAATTGGAGATAACATTTCTCAAGCAAGCGGTCGAGAAACAGTTTGCAAGACGACTGGCAACGTCGGCTGATTTTGCCGCGCTTTCAGAAGATTTGGAAGAGAGCCTCTCCCCTTCCACCCTCAAACGCCTTTGGGGCTACGTAGGTATGGAAGTTGAGCCACGAACATCAACACTTGATGTATTGTCGCGCTACGTGGGATATCGGGATTGGAGGGCTTTCAGGGCTGGTCTTCTGAATTCTTCCTTTTCGTCTTCGGCATATTTCAACTCTGAACGCATCGACTCTCAGGAACTTCAGGCAGGAGATGTCTTCCAGATAGGTTGGAGACCGGACAGAATCGTCACTCTCAAGTACCTCGGCAATCAACGGTTCAGAGTCGATGCTTCCGAAAACTCGAAACTTCAGGAGGGCGATGAATTCACTGTCTCCTCAATAGTAAAGGGCTTTCCGATGATTATTCCCGAAATTATCCGCGACAATAAACCAGTCTCTTCCTACATCGCGGGAAGAGAAGGCGGGATAATATTTATAAAGAAGTCGTAGTGCTTTGTCTTACCTGCTGAACGGCGTCCATGAAAAGTTGACCGGCAGAGCCCTTGTCTCTGAGGTACAGCCATGTTGCAAGAGCAATCACGGCTATGGCTGCGAATGCGACCCACTTGAGGGCCTCCGCTTTGGAACCATCGGCAAGGCTTGCCGCCACAAGCTCGGCAGAAGACGGTCTTCTGGCCGGGTCGGCGACCGTACATCTGCGGGCAATCCGCGAAAATGCAGGGCCGGCCTGCCCGATTATCTTGCCAAGCGAATAGATATCGCTCCTTTCGTCCGCCACCCCGCCCGCAAGCACTTCGGGAGCGGCGTAATTGAAGGTGCCGGCAGGGTCCTTCCCCGTCAGGATGGAGTCCGTATCGGAAAGGCCGAAATCGATGATCTTCACATGATCGCCAAACCTGGTGACGAGGATGTTCTCAGGCTTAAGGTCCTTATGGATGACCTGTTTGCGGTGGATATATGCAAGGGCGTCGGTGATATCTATGAGTACCCTGCGGGTAAGCTTCACATCGGAGCCGTTGCGGGCAAGCCATTCACCAAGACTGCAACCGTCCACCCATTCCATCTCGATGCTGTCGCCATAACCCGGAAGGGTTATCCAGCCAAGGACCTCGCACACGCCAGGATGCTTAAGCGACCTTGCTATCTCATACTCCCTGCGAAGCATGCGCTGATACACCGGATCGTTGCGAAACTGGGAGCGAAGAGCCTTGTAGACGACCACTCGGTCGTTTCTATGTCCCTTAAGAAGCAGACAATGACCGCCCTCGGACTCGTGAATCAGCTCAAGGGCAGCCTCATCCACTTTAGGAAGCGGACCGGGCTGTACGAAATAACTGGAGGATTCGATCATCTCTGCAGGAGGCTGTCTTTTTTGCAAATTTAGCGTTTTTTGCATACTTTTATAATTATGTCAAAGCTGATACGGCGCTTTTCATACTCTATAATTCTCATCTGGGTGCTCAGCTCCTCCTGCAAGGGCGGAGTGCAGTCATCGTCCACCCAGCAGAGCGCGCCGTACTCGTTTGACGACACCCTTTATTGCTTCAACCAACGCTCGATAGTGCATAAAAACGGACTTGCGGGCATCATCGACGATTCAGGCAAAGTAATTCTCGCCCCGGAATGGGACAGTATAGAGTTTCTTGACGATGATATCGCTCTTCTCAGACAAGACAGTCTATACTATCTGTGTACGCGGGACGGGCGTATCTTTTCAGAAAGCAAGTCCGACTATGAATTGGAGCTTAATTACAGGGACATCCTAAGCCGGACACTCGAAGACGATATCCGTAATTGGGACAAAACCCTCGATAAACTGGACGCCCTGTGCTCCGAATGTCTGAGGATGGGCAAGCGCCGTCCGGACCAGGCCACAAAAGCTGCATACGAAGAGTTTCAATTCGCCCTTGGAAAGGTTTCCGGACAGATGAACACGGCCCAGCAGGAGCGCTTCGAAGAGATCGTCAGACGATTCAACACTTTTTCCGGAAGATGAGAAGACTCTTGGCGGTTATACTGTCGGTGACAATCGGCTGCGGGGCCCTTGCACAAAGCGCCTCACATATCTGCGGAAGCGGAGAGTATCTCTGGGCCCAGGCATCAGACGTACGCCCTTCCGTGGCTAACCGCCAGACCGTCGCAGGGCTTGTCGACAAGCTTTCAGCGACGGACATCCTCCAGGGAGACAAAGCCCAAAGAAAAGCTCTGTGGGAAACCTACAACACAGAGCTGCTGAATGTCTCGCAGACCACAATCAGCCCCGACGGATTTATCATACGCTACGTCGCATGGCGGAGCATAAACAAAGTATTCGAACCGCGATGGCGCAAAGTGCGCGAACTTGTCCAGTCGGCCCAGAGGACCGCGGACACGGACAAAGCCAGGACCTACATATTCTGGGCTGAAACATATCTGAAGTCACTGCCCAAAGGAGAAGACGCCCTCAGGCAGGAAGTCGCCTCGATGAAAGCCCAACTCGGCCCCGGCCGTACGGATGCGGTAAGGATGAGAAATATCGAAACTGAAATCGCAGCCATCACGGAAGCCCTTTCCGCCCATAAAAAACCGACAAAGGAAGTTTCCGCGATCACTGTAAAGCCAAAACCCAAGCCCAAACCGGCAGTTACGTCCCCCGTGAAGGCTCCATTCGGAATCCGCATCGCATCCATGCCGGAATCGCCCGAACTGACTCCACTGCCGCTGCCTTGGAGTCCGGGGCTCGACTATTTGGATTCAACCAGACCTGACGGCAACAAAAGGCCCTTGTACTGGCGTTGGTCAGCCCTGCTCTCAACAGATGTTTGCACCATACCTGCATTTGGACCGACCTTGCTCGGATGTGGCAAACGGTTAGGTGTCTACGCTTCCGCCAAAACAAGTTTCACATCTTCAGAAAGTGACTATGACTGCCTCTCCGACGGGACAACCTCTTTCGGAACGATTTGGGCAAGCGGGAACATCAGGAAAAGCCGCATCAGCCTCTCTGCCGGACTGGTAGTCAGACTGACAAAATCCATCAGCATCTATGCCGGCGCAGGTTACGGCACAAATGTTCTGCTATGGGAAGACACATCCTCAAAATGGGCTAAAGTAACTGACCTATCCCACGAAGGGCTCCTTCTGGAGGCCGGCGCTTTATACAATATCAATCACTTCATTTTAGGCCTTGGACTGAGTGAGACCGACTTTGCTGTCGCAGCGCTGACCCTCTCCGCAGGCTGGACCTTCTGACGCCCTATGACCGACTTCGCAGCAATAGATTTTGAAACGGCAAACGAGCAGCCCTCGAGCGTGTGCAGCGTGGGGGTAGTGGTGGTGCGCGGCGGCCGGATCGTGGACACGTTCTACTCGCTGATCCACCCCGAGCCGGAGTACTACCAGTGGTTCTGCCAGAGGGTGCACGGGCTCTCAGCCGAAGACACCGACGATGCGCCGGTCTTCCCCGCCGTCTGGTCACGCATTGAACCGCTTATCGAAGGCCTGCCGCTTGTAGCCCACAACGCCCGCTTCGACGAAGGCTGCCTCAAGGCCGTCTTCAGGGTCTATCAGATGGACTACCCGGATTACGAGTTCTTCGATACGCTGGCCGCATCGCGCCGACATTTTGGCTGCAGGCTCCCCAACCACCAGCTTCAGACCGTCTCTGCCGCCTGCGGCTTCGATCTGGAGAACCACCACCATGCCCTCGCCGACGCCCAGGCCTGCGCCGCGATCGCTCTTAAATTGCTCTGAATCCCCCTACAGAAGCATGAGTCGGTCGAGGATGGGATAAATCTCATCTTCGACCGTGTAGGGGTGCACCTGAAAATAAGGGTCGCCGGCGAGCATCGCCGATAGCTTCGTGCGGCCGGAATTATAGAAGATATGCACCGGGATGCCATGAGCCTCGGCATAAGCGAGCTCGTAACCCACGCCAAGCGAAGGAGTAGTGCATTCGGCGATGACGATATCGGCGGTCCTGAGCCAGGCTGTATCCTGGTCATAGATAGCCTTGTCGTGGTCAGGAAGGCACTCGAACTGCCCGAGCGAGAGGTCGCCCACATGCTCCGTCAGCACAAGGTCCGTACGCTGGATATAGTCTATAATCCGGCGATACAGTTCGGCGTCTTCCCTGCCGCCTCTGATCGATCCTGCGAAATATACTCTTTTCATATACTACGACCTCGTCACGGTGCGGTTGGCCAGATTGATACGGTACTTCGCCATGGAATTCCCCTTGTAGAAGATCATGGCGAGCGTCGAAGGATTCTCGAAATAATAATTCTTGAGGTACCACTGTGTGCGGCGGTTGGTGCAGACAGGGACGGTCCATGCCAGCAGATACGAGCCGGACGAGACGCTCCTCACCACAACTGAGGTGTAGCCGCGCACATCGACTACTGCGCATTCGAACTTTGCCGACTTCTCGACATGGGATGCGGAGAAAGCCGCCGCCAGCGAACTCTCGGCGGGCACGGCGCCATACTCGAACTTTCGGGCCGAACCCATCGCGGAAGGATTTTGCGAAAGCCACCATTCAACGGCCTTATCCGTGAGATAGTCTGCCTCGGACAACTCCACCAGACGGGAATCTGTGGCGGCCAGAGAGGCCATATAACGCATCGCCGGCGTATCTTCGACAAGGCTGATATTCGACACGCCCTCTATACGATAATCCGGCAGCGTCCCAAGATTCTTGCCTGAAAACACGAACGACTCGGCTTTTCCGCTCTCAAGAGTTACGGCTGTCAGCACATACTCCAGCGACGAACCGCCGGAATAAGCATTGAGATACGACAGCACCGCATACTGCACTCCCTCCAGCGTCACGAACGAAAGAGTATCCACGGGCGTAGTCACGGCGCCAGCCTGCCTCTCGAACGGGAGCACAAGCGGATCGCCGACAGGCGACCAGTTACCCTTCTTCATGAGCAGCGGGCTTACTACTGCCGACGAATCGGTGAACCCGACGCTTGCAGAATAAACCTTAGAAACGGGTTTGGCCGCGCCGCATCCGTAAAGGAGCAACACGGTCAAACCGAAAACGAAAGCCGAGATCCGCCTCATTACTTGAGCTCGCGGAATTTCTCGGAAGAGATCTTCTTGGCCTTGAGGGTGATAGTCTCCTTGATCTTGGAGATAACTTTCTGATCCTCAACCTGCTCGGCCAGACGGTCGATCTGCTTGCGGTCGTTAAGGATGTTCTTGACGGCGTCGGCAATCATGTTCTCAGGGACGTTGCCGAGGCCGTACATCGCGTACTGGTAAGCCACATAGGACTTTGCAGCCTCTTCGATATCCTGCTGGCTGATCTCGAAGCCGAACTTCTTCATAAGGTAGCCGCGGACGAGCTGCCACTTGAAGTCCTCGACGAATGCGGGGAATTCCTGCTCGAGCTGCTCTTCGGTAACCTTACCCTCGTTGGCGTGGAGAAGCCACCTCTTGAGGAAAGCCTCGGGAAGTTCGATACCTGCCTTCTCGACATAGAAGGTGCGGATGTCTTTATTGAGCCTCCAAGCAGCCTCGTCTTTGTTGGATGCTTCGAATCGCTCAGCGACTTCCTTCTCAATCTCCTCGTCGGTCTTCTCTTCCTTGCGCTCCTCGTAGAACTTCTTGAGGGAAGAAACCATGTTCTCTTTCTCCTTTGCGGAGACGGTGATGGTATAGTTGAAAACTGTGTCTTCCTTCACTACGTCGACATTGATCTCAGGGGTAAGAGCGATATCGAACACAAAGTCGAAATCGTTTCCGCTGACCCAGTCGATCTCGGGCTGCTTTTCGCTTCCGAGAGGCTCACCGAGCACATTGAGTTTTTCGTCTTCGATAAATTTGCCAAGAGCCTCGCCGATAACCTGATTGACCGAATCGGCAAGAATCTGTCCGCCGTAAACCCTCTGGATGAGCGAAACGGGGACATTTCCCTTGCGGAAGCCCTTGAAATCGGCATTACGCCTGTACTCTGCAAGTTTCTTCCTCTCGTTTTCTGCGTAATCTGCAGCTTCTACATGCACTGTAAGCTCGATATTGAGCTTATCTACCTGATTTTTTGTTAGTTTCATATATACTGATAATAATTATTTTCTTCTCTTGGGATACTTGATCCGCTCGTGGTGGATCTGGGCGATGTACGTCGCTATCACCTGCTTGGCTGTATAGAGTTCACGGACGGTGATATCGGATTCGTCGAGCTGACCGTCGTCAATCTTATCCTGAATGAGCCTGTCTACAAGGTGGCTGATGGCCTCCGGCGAATAGTCCTTAAGGGTGCGCGACGCTGCTTCGAGCACATCGCATATCATAAGGATCACCTGCTCCTTGGTCTGAGGCTTGCGACCCGGGTAGCAGAACTCTGAACGCTGCGAGGGGTCTCCCCCTTCCCGGAGGAATTTGTCGTAGAAATATGACACGCAACCGGTACCATGGTGGGTCAGGATGAAGTCAGAGACCACAACCGGGAGATGATGCTCCTTCGCGAGCTCCATGCCTTCGGTGACATGCTTGATGATATCCTGGGCACTCTGCAGGGCAGAAAGGCCGGAATGGTATTTTGCCTCGTCGGAAGTAATGAGCGACTCGTTCTCCACGAAACAGAGCGGGTTGTTCATCTTGCCGATGTCGTGGTACAGAGCGCCGACCTTGACGAGCGATTCGTCCGCGCCGATTGCACGGGCGATAGACTGAGCGAGCGCCGAGACCTGAAGCGAGTGCTGGAAGGTTCCGGGCGCCTTCTGCTCAAGCTGCCTGAGCAGGTCGTTGGAATTCTCCGCAAGCTCTTCGAGACGCGAAGTCGAGACAAGATTGAAGATCCTCTCCATCAGGTAGATGATAGGATAAGCAGCAATCTGCAGGAACGCCGCGACAAAGAGCATTATAAAATCACGGGGGAAACTAAGCGAAACAAGACCAGTCAGGCTGCAGGCAGTATAGACTGCGGCACTCATCGCAAAGGTTATGAGGGCAAGAATGAACTGCTTGACTCCGCGTGAGAAATAGTTGAACACGTAGAGCGTAACAGTTCCTGATGCCACATACATAAGGAACAATGCGGGGCCGTTGGTCGCGAAAAGCAGCAGCGGGATAAGCGCTACTATATAGACCGGATAGATAACCCTTGTCTTGAAGAAGGCCTTGAGGTAGAGTGCGAATACCGGAAGGGGTACGAACAGCAGCCATCTGGGCCAGAACCTGATAAAGCAGAGCTCAACCACCACCATCAGGGCGAAGACTGTAAGGATGTAGAGATACCGGTTGTAGTCTTTGAATACCAGCGGATTGGAGAAATGGATCGCGAAGTAGAGGCAAACCATTACCGCTATCCAGATAAGGACGTTGGCCAGCCAGAACTGCCATGAACTCAGTCCGAAGCGTACGCTCTTTTCGTACTCCGCCTTGTAGGAATCGAGTACCTGAGCAAGCTCCTCAGTAACTATGTCGCCTTCGGAGATAATTATATCGCCTGCGCTCACAAAACCGAGAGTCTCCGAAACGGTATTGTCGGCCTGGCTCGCGACAAGCGAAGTGAGCTGCTCGTCGAAAACGAGATTGGGGGCGACAAGATCATACAGACCTATAGCCCTGAACAAAGAATCAACGCTCAATTCGGGGAAAGATTCCTCTACCCTGGAAAGAAGCGCCGAACGTGCTGACGAGAGGCCATAGACCTCAGTGGAAGGCACTTTGAGGGCCCTTTTACCCTTCTGGATATAGATAAGGTCGGCCGATGCCAAGGCGGGAAGGCTGGCATCGGACACAACGCCCTTCTCGTAGACGGCCTTCAGGGCAGAGACGGTTGCGGGGCCGAGCTGGGGGAACGCCTGATAATCGAGGGCGGACACCTGGGCTACGCACCGCTCGGCTTCTTCTTCGGCGAGCTTGAAATATGGCACCTTGGAAGAAGAGCGCTGAAGAGCTTCTTCGGCCATCTGGGCTTCTGTCTTCAGGATCGGGAAATCGAGCCGGGCCCGGCAGGTTTCGTACTGCCAGACCGAACCCTTCTTGTACTCATAAGCCCATTTCGCAGTCCTGGGGGTGAAAACCAGAAGGACCGCGAAAATGAAAAGGAGTGGTAAGAGTACCTTTAACCTGAAAGAAATCTTCATCCGGAGGGGTTATGCGTCGATATTTGCGTAGTGGGCGTTCTCCTCGATGAACTGGCGGCGAGGCGGGACGTCGTCTCCCATCAGCATCGAGAAAGTACGCTCGGCCTGGGCCGCGTTCTCGATGGTGATCTGGCGAAGACGCCTCTTCTCGGGGTTCATTGTGGTGTCCCAGAGCTGCTCGTCGGACATCTCACCAAGACCTTTGTAGCGCTGGACGGTGTAGCCCTTGTCGGAACCCTTTCCGAGGCTGAGGGCTGCCTGCTCGCGCTGCTCTTCGGTCCAGCAGTAGATCTCTTCCTTGCCCTTCTTGACGAGATAGAGCGGAGGGGTTGCGAGATAGACGTAGCCGTTCTTGATGAGGTCGAACATGTAGCGGAAGAAGAAGGTCAGGATCAGGCAGGCTATGTGGGATCCGTCCACATCGGCATCGGTCATGATGATTACCTTGTGGTAGCGGAGCTTGCTGAGGTCCATGTGCTTCTCGCCGGTTTCGTCCTCCTGGGCGACCGTGACGCCGAGAGCGGTATAGATGTTCTGGATTTCCTGGCTGTCGAATGCGCGGTCGACTGCGGCTTTCTCCACATTGAGGATCTTACCTCTCAGAGGGAGGATAGCCTGGGTCTTGCGGTCGCGCCCCTGCTTGGCTGTACCACCTGCGGAGTCTCCCTCGACGAGGAAGAGTTCGCATTTCTCGGGATCCCTTTCGGAGCAGTCGGCGAGCTTGCCGGGCATGCCGGCGCCGCCGAGGTAGGTCTTGCGCTGAACCATCTCGCGCGCTTTGCGGGCTGCATTGCGAGCGGTGGCGGCAAGCACGATCTTCTCGATGATGATCTTCGCAATCTTCGGATTCTCCTCGAGGAAATTGCTGAGGGCTGCATCGGTAGCCTGCGACACTGCAGATGTGACCTCGGGGTTGCCGAGCTTGGTCTTGGTCTGGCCTTCGAACTGAGGCTCCGCGACCTTGACCGAAATCACGGCTGTGAGGCCCTCGCGGAAGTCTTCCGGTGCGAGCGGATCCTTGAGCTTGGAGAGGAGGTTGTTCTTCTCCGCATAGGACTTGAGCGAGCGCGAAAGGCCCATCTTGAAGCCCTGGAGGTGGGTACCACCCTCTATAGTGTTGATGTTGTTGACGTAGGAGTAGATCTTCTCGCTGTAGCCGTTGTTGTACTGGAGGGCTATGTCGATGGGGATGATCTTGTCGGATGAGATGCCGACGGGCTCGGGCATGAGGGTCACGGCGCCTGCGTCGAGGTAGCCGATGAACTCCTTGAGACCGAGCTCAGAGTAGAACGACTCGCTTCTGTAGACCTGCTTTCCGGTCGGCTTGGAGTTGCCGTTTTCGTCCTCGACATATTCGTCGATGAGTTCACGCTCGTCGGTAAGGGTGATCTTGATGCCCTTGTTGAGGTACGAGAGCTCGCGAAGACGTGCGGCGAGCGTTTCGTACTTGTACACTATCGTCTGAGTGAAGATGGTGGCATCGGGATGGAAGGTGATGGTGGTACCGGTATCGTCGGTCTCTCCCACTACTTCAACCTGCGAAGTGGGCTTGCCCTTCGAATAGGTCTGGCGGAAGATCTTGCCCTCACGGTGGACCTCGGCGACAAGCAGGTCGGAAAGTGCGTTGACGCAGCTGACACCCACGCCGTGAAGACCGCCGGAGACCTTGTAGCTGTTCTTATTGAACTTACCGCCCGCATGGAGCACGGTCAGAACGACCTCGAGGGCCGAACGGTGCTCTTTTTCGTGCATGCCGGTAGGGATACCGCGGCCGTTGTCCACGACCCTGACGGAGTTGTCGGGAAGGATGCTTACGTTGATAGTGTCGCAGAAGCCTGCCATGGCTTCGTCGATACAGTTGTCAACGACCTCGTAGACGAGGTGGTGCAGTCCCCTTTCGGACACGTCTCCGATATACATGGACGGCCTCTTGCGGACTGCCTCAAGGCCTTCAAGAACCTGTATACTGTTGGCGGAATACTGCTCTTCCGCTTTCTTCATCTCTTCTGAATCTACCATCTTATGTTGCTTGGTTAAAAAGTTGCGCGAATATACGAAAATTATCTGAAATTCAGGCACAGTCCGGCCGTGAAATGCACACCGTGTTCGGCTATGAACGGAACCCTTTCGATAGTATTGTTCAGCAGGTTGCCTCCGCGGAGCCAGGCCGAGAGGACAGGGCTGAACTTGTACTCCCCGTAGATACCCAGATCGTACCATGCGGGAAGGGTGTAAGCCTGAGCAGGGACGGCCGAAGAGGTCATCGTACGCTGCAGGGCCATCTCGAGCGATGCTCCGGCATAGATGCGTCTGCGCCAGTTGTAGATGAGGCTGAAATCAGACGAGAAGACCGGAAGGTCAAACACGTCCGTCAGCGATGCTATGTCTGTCTTGCGATAGTGAAGTCCCATCTCGAAATCGACCGAACGGAGGTCGAGCACGGCCGAAAGGTCGCCGTAGGTCATCCCGTAGTCGGCAAACTTCACGACAGCAGCGTCTGCAGCCGACGAAATACCGTCGAGAGGAGAATCCGAGAGTGCTGCGTGACCGAAACGTACATCGTACTGGAAGATGGAGCTTATACTCCCGGTAAGGCCCACGAAGGCATTGTACTTCTCACGCGAGAACTTGAGATCGTCGTAGTTCTCGTTTGCGTCGTAGTGAAAATGGTGGTTGAGCCTCTTGAGCCTGGAGTAGGAGTTGAGCTCGTCTCCGCCGCTTACACCGGCAAAGATGTCGAGTTTGTCGCCCAGCAGGCTGATATCTACCTTGACATCCGGATAGACATACAGGGAGTTGTTGGTGAGTTTATTGATAAACGAGAACTTCGCTCCGGTGCTGAAGTGGAACTTCCAGAGATCGAACTTGAGCTTGGGAGTTGCGCTTATGTTGTAGATCGCCGAACTGAGGGCCCCGTAGTAACCGGTATATCCGGTATTGAAGTCCATTGCGAATCTGACCGGCAGGTCGGAGACGGGGGCGAGGGTCCCTTTGATGAGGAATTTGCTCTCCTTCAGAGGAGCGACTGCGTTTTCCACCGCCATATTGTAGCGGGCTTCGATGTCGTAGGCCATGAAGTTCTCCGCCCACTCCGCCGAAGCGACACGTATCTGCCCGCCGAAGTCGTGGTAGGCTCCTGCCGTGATGATGTTGTCGCGCACATACAGGCCGTTGTAGGCCACGTTGAACATGAGGTCGGTCTTGGCGAGCCTGAGGGTCCCCTGGATGCCGGCAAGTTCCGAAAGATCCATGCCGTTGTAGGTAGAACTGCCGTCCCACCTGACATTGGTGTCAAAGGTACGGTAAGGACCGTAGTAACCCTGGAAGTCTTGATAGGCCGTGATGGCGAACTTACCCTTGGTGCGCGGCGAGAGCACTGCGGTAGCCACCGGGTGGAGAGTATAGCCCGCCCCGAGGTTCATGAAGAAAACGGATCTCTTCTCACGGGTGGTCTGGGGTATGAACATAATGTTGTACGGCGTGAAGTCGTAGGAGCCCTTGTAGGGCTTGGCGAACACGTCGTAGTCGAAATTAAGGTCGAACCTTGCTACAGAATCCGGCACTGCCGGCTTAACTTCCACCTTGGAGTAATCCCCGACGGAAGAGTCGAAGTCGTTGGTAACCTCAACGCTGGGGTTGAATGTCTGTGCGAAAGCGCTGCCTGACGCCAGGACGAGGACCGTGCTGATAATTATGCTCTTGGTTTTCATCTTTCGTGGGTTTAGAGGGTGGAAAGTTTGTGCTCGACGGTATCGATGATCTCGTCGCCTTCTTCAGAAGGAGTATAGCCGTTACGGACGCTCTCATAGGTAACTACGGCCTGCTCGATATTGCCTCTTTCGACAAAGGAGTCGCCAAGCACTATGAAAGCTTTTGCAAGCCAGTATGACTGATCGCCCGCCTTGGCGGAGAAGTCGTAAACCTGATTCTCGACCTCGGCGAAATTGCCGGCGTCGAAGCTCGACTGGATGATGAGGTAGCGGGCCTCGGCTCCCTCGGGAGTGGAAGGCTCCGCCGCAAGTTTGCGAAGGATTACGAAAGCTTCGTCGCGGCGGCTCGTGACGAGGTAAGACTTCGACTGGACATAGAGGGCTTCCCTTCTGAGTTCGGCGCTGCCGGCATTTGTCTCGACCACCTTCGAAGCGGAGATGGCTTCATTGTACATTCTCGCCTTGTAGGCCGAGCGCATCTGTCCGACATAGGCATTGAGTTTGTCGGAAAGCATCTCAGGCTGGGCGAGCAGGCTCGAATAGGCCCTGTAGGCCTCTTCGAAATGTTCGAGCGAATAAGAGAGCGAGGCGAAGCTGACCACCGCCAATTCTGCGAATGATCCGCTCAGGCCCTCTTCGATACTCCTGCGATAGTACTCACAGGCTTTCTCTTTCTGGCCGAGGTATTTGTAGGACTCCGCCAGGTAGTAGTAAGCGGTAGGAGCCTCCTTGGAGTCGGGATACTGGCCCAGGAAGCGCCCGAAGGATGTGACGGCGCCGGAATAGTTGCCGGCGAGGAAGACTTGCTCGGCAGTATTGTAATAGAGCTGCCTGCGGTCCGCTTCGGTAGTACCGGTGCTGAGGTTGTTGGCCTCGAGGTACTCGATGTACTTCTCAGGCTGCTTCATCGCAGTGTAGATGGACTGGATGGAGAGCAGGGCGTCGTTGGAGTACTCCGTTCCGGGCATCTCCGACACCACCTGCTTGTAGCAGGCAAGCGCGTCTTCATACTTGGCGGCATTGCCGAGAACCATACCCTTGCCCATGCGGGCACGTGCAACGTATTCCTTGTCGGTGGTGTTCTCCTCGAGGATGTCGAAGGCCTCGATTGCGAGCGCGGCATCGCCCACTTCATTGTACGCCCTTCCGAGTTCGTAGAGGGCTTCTTTGTAGTACTTGTCTTTGGGCGAGGACTGCTGGGCCACCTTGAGCGCTTCGACCTTGCGGAACTTGTCTCCGGTCAGCCCGTAAGACACTCCGAGACGGTAGAACGGGTAGAGCTCACTGTTCTTTTCCGAATAAGGGAACTCGGAAGCATAGGCTTTGTAGCTGGCCGCAGCCGCAGCGTAGTCCTTGCGCGCGAAATCACAGTCGGCACGCCTGAGGAGCGCATCCTGGCGGGCATATCCGTCTTTGGTCTTGAGGTAGTTGTCGAACCACTTCGCCGCCGAAGCGAAGTCGTTCTGCTTGAAATAGGTGTAGGCTATGCCGTAAGGGATCATCTTCCCCTCCTGCCTGCCGTCGAGGGCGGAAAGGTTGTACAGATCCGTGTAGACCTTGCGAGCTTCGGCGTAGGATTCCGTCCGGTAGTAAGCCTCCGCGAGTGTGAAGCGGCAAAGCTGGTTGAAACTGTTGCTCTTGGGGAAGTAATAGGCCGATGCTGCCTTCAGGTAGCGGATGGCGTCTTTGTAGGCTCCGCCGCGCAGAAGCTGGTCGGCCCTGAGGTAATTGGCCTTGACGTAGTTGATCTTCTGGGCATCGGTAAGGTCGTCTATATTGTCGTAGGCTTCGACCGCCGCGGCATAGTCGCGCTTGCGCAGCGAAGACATCGCCAGATAGTCGTAGATCATGTCGCCCTTGCGGGAAGTGTTATATTTAGCCAGGTACGACGAGAACACGGAGTCGTTGCCGTCGAGGTCGAAGGCGAGTTTGGCGTAGTTGAAGAACGCGTCTTCCTTGATGATGTCGTCGAAATTCTGGAGGGAGGCCGCCTTGAAGCAGTCCATCGCCTTCACTTTGTTCTTGAGCTTGATATAGGAGTGCCCCAGCTGGTAGGACGCTATCTGGCCGATGGAGTCGGACCTGTCGGTCATCTGCTCGAAGTACTTCACGGCGTTGGGATAGTCACCGAGGGCATAATAGACCGATCCTGCGTGGAAGTAGTCGGAGCTGGAGCCCGAAGAGATATTCTCCCTGTCGAGGTACTCCCTCGCCTTGCCTGCATCGCCGGCGACGAGGTACGACTCAGAAAGAAGCCTGGACATGTGCTGCTTGCCTTCGGGGGTGAGCTCGGGGAACACCTTCTCGCCTTCTGCGATCACATAGGGATAGTCCTTCATCATGAAGTGGCAGTCCACGAGATAGAACTGGCTCAGCACACGGAAACGGTCGTCGGTCCGGGTAAGGTCGAACCACGAAGCCGCCTTTTCAAAATCGCCCTTCCTGTAAGCCACGATTCCGAGGGCGAAACGCGAAGGGTTGAGATACTGCGACTCCCTTGAGGTCGCCTCGAGAAAACACCTCTCAGCTTCGGCGAGATCCTCTACATTGTATGCCGCAAAACCTTTTTTGTACCAGTACTCGCAGACCTCGGCCCTTGACAGTCGCGTCAGACTGACCTTGCCGAACTCCTCTGCCGCCTTGCGGTACTCCCCTTCATCGAACAGAAGGAGCGCATACTCGAAGTGGACTGCGGAATTGATCATGGTCTTGGGATGCGCGGCATCCATAGCCTCCACCCGCCTGCCGCAGTTGCGGCTGCGAAGCTTCACGGCGCACAGCAGCGCGTAATCTTCGCAGAGGTCGTCGCCATCCTGCTCCTCAAAGAGAGCCATGGCTCTTTCGTACATTCCGTGACGGTAAAGGTCAAGGGCGGTCTTGTAGGCCCTTGTGTCCTTGGCGGCACAAAGCTGCACGCCAAGAAGCGCAATCAAAGCCGCAGTAAGAGCGAACTTTGCAACTGGGGAAACCCTCATATTTGATCTTAAATTTATTATCGTTAGCAATCCTACAAATTTACTAAATTTAACGCTATATTTGTAGTGTTTCACTACAAAAATTTCAAGTTTTTGATGACCCAGGAAAAGGAAGCTATAATCACCCTCCGCAAAGCCTCTGTCAAAGGCGGAGACGAAGTGGTTCTCTACGATGTCAACATGGATATCTACCCCGGCGATTTCGCCTATTTCGTAGGCAAAGTAGGCTCGGGAAAGACCTCCCTCATAAAGACTTTCATCGCCGAATACCCCCTCGAGAGCGGCAAATGCGAGGTCTGCGGCTACAAGGTCCACTCGATCCGCAGCCGCGACATCCCGCAACTGCGCCGCAGGTGCGGTGTGATTTTCCAGGATTTCATGCTGCTCCAGGACCGCAGCGCCCACGACAACCTCGAGTTCGCGCTGAAGGCAACCGGATGGAAAGACCGCGGTCTTATCGAAAAACGCATCAGCGAAGTCCTCGACGACGTAGGGATGGAGACCAAAGGCCACAAAATGCCCTACCAGCTTTCGGGAGGCGAGCAGCAGCGCATCGCCATCGCCCGCGCCATCCTCAACAAGCCCGAGGTGATCCTCGCCGACGAGCCCACGGGCAATCTCGACAGTGAAACCGCCGCCGGCATCATGCAGCTTTTCCTTAAGCTCAACAAGGCGGGAACGGCCGTAGTGATCGTCACCCACGACCGCAACATCTTCGAAAACTACCCCGGCAGGGGGTTCATCT
>CAMNNY010000055.1 GCA_946546175.1 uncultured Bacteroidales bacterium | reverse complement strand
ACTGTGCGGATGCCATACTTCTTCACCAGGTTTTCGCAGCGGAGTTTCATCTTCGTTAGTTTGTATCGAGTTCGAGGTCGGAGATAAGTTTTGCGGCCTCAGGGTTTTCGGACATCAGCACCTTTGCCTTGTCCTGATCCATATAAATTACTTTTTCCTGCGCTTCTGCAGGGACCACGCCTACTTCGAGCCCTACTTTGGCCGTACTCAGAAGTTTGCGGAATTCCTTCTCCATCTGGGAGAGCATGTTCGCCCTGATCCAGTCACGCTGGTTTTCGGCCACTACCTTGAAGAGGACTTTCTTGATGCCGCCTTCTTCGGACAGTTCGAGCTTGGCGTTCTGGATGGCGCTCGCAAGCCTGGGTTTGGCAGAATAAAGATCAGCGAGGTCTTTCCACTTCGCGGTGACCTCCTCGTCTGAAGGAATCGGGTCCTCCGAATGATCGGCACTCTCGGCTGCAGAAGCCTGTTCAGCCTCTGCAATTAGCGAGCCAAGCGAGAGTGAAGCCGGAGATTTAGCCACACGGCGCGCAGGCGTGGGGCTAGCTGCGGAAGATTCGGCAGCAGGTTTCGGAACCTCTACCGGCTTGGGAGCCTCTACAGGTGCAGCAACAACCGGCTTCGGCGTCTCTACGGATGGGGCAACCGGAGCTGCCTTCGGAGCCTCAACCGGTGCGGCGGCCGCGGGTTTGGCGACGGCGTCGGTGGCGGGTGCGGCCTGGAGGAAGCATAGGCGCATCAGAGCGTATTCGATGTGGAGCCGCTGGTTGGAGGCAGCTTTGTAGCCGGCTTCGCAGGCGGTTGTAACTCCAAGCGCATCGTAAAGGAACTTCACGGAGCAGCGGGCTGCCTGCTCTGCATAGCGCTTGCGAAGGCTGTCGGGGAAATCGAGCAGAGCCTCAAGCCCGCCGGTGCGGCTCACGAGCAGGTCACGAAGATGCTCACCTACCGAGGTAATAAAGTACTGGGCATTGAAGCCCTTGGCGAGTATCTCGTCGAAGGTGAGCAGAGCGCTCGCATAGTCGCCCGCGAGGGCGGCATCGACTATCCTGAAGCCGTATTCGTAGTCGAGGACATTGAGGTTGCGCAAGACATCCTCGTAGTGGATCTCCTGACCGCAGAAGGCCACGGTCTGGTCGAAGATGGTCAGCGCGTCGCGCATTGCGCCGTCTGCTTTGCGGGCAATCACGTGGAGCGATTCGTCGTCGACGGTGACCCCCTCCTTGGTTGCGACCATACGGAGGTTCTGCACTATGTCAGGCACCGAGATGCGGTTGAAGTCGTAGGTCTGGCAGCGCGACAGAATGGTCGGCAGGATCTTGTGCTTCTCGGTCGTACAGAGAATGAAAATTGCGTGTGCCGGCGGCTCCTCGAGGGTCTTGAGAAAGGCGTTGAAGGCCGACTGCGAAAGCATGTGGACCTCATCTATGATATAGACGCTGTACTTTCCGACCTGCGGGGGTATCTGGACCTGGTCCATCAGGGCCTTGATGTCGTCGACTCCGTTGTTCGAAGCGGCATCGAGCTCGCGGATGCAATACGAACGACCTTCCGCAAAAGAGAGGCAGGATTCGCACTCGCCGCACGGCTCCATGTCCGCAGTTGGGTTGGAGCAGTTGATCGCCTTGGCGAAGATGCGGGCCGTAGAGGTCTTACCGACTCCGCGCGGTCCGCAGAACAGGTAGGCATGGGCGAGCTGGCCCCTCACTATGGAGTTCTTGAGGGTTCTGGCTATATTGTCCTGGCCTATCAGGGTCCCGAAAGAGTCCGGACGGTACTTTCTGGCTGAAACGATATAATCTGACATAGCATACAAATGTAATCATTAATTTGCTAAATTTGCCGGCGATGAAGTCAAGGTGGATAAAATATTTGGCGGCGAGCGCGCTCGCTCTACTCTGCGCGGGGCTGACCGCTTTCGGGCAGGGCAGAATCTACACGCGCAAGGCAAGGCTCGCCGACTTCCAGACCAAAACCACCAAGGTAGTCCTGAGCGGTGACAGCATCCTGGACATCGCACTTCGCGAGGAAGTTCGCCGGCGCTGGCGCATCTCGCCCTTCGAGTTCTGCGATTCCGAAGATTTCGAGGCCCAGAAAAACGACGCCTCCTACTATTTCCTTTATCTGTCGCAAGACGGCAGCGGAATGGCTTACCTGACCCTTATGAAGGGTGGCAACGACGAAAGCTTCCGAAGCATCGACAGCAAGCTGGAGGTAGTCAGAATCCCATTCTCACCGGTCGTCATCTCTTCAGGGAGAGAACTTGTCTACCTCTCCGCCCTTCTCGACATAGTTCAGGTGTTCGTGGAAGAGTCGCTGACCAGCACTGCGAGCAACATCCTTGGACTCTCCTACTACAACGGCAACCTCTCGAAGGTGCGCAAGAAGAAGATATACGTCGCCCGCGAAGACCTCGACCAGAGCGTAGCGGACAGGGATTCCGTAGACCGGCTCGCGCCGGGAGTTTTCGCAGTCGACGACTTCACGGCCGACAGCCTGTTCACTGCCGGGGCACCGGATGCGCTTATCGCATTCAGCATAGCCCCTGCGTCCCCGTCAAGGGGAGCACGCTGCTACAACCTCATCGTAGCGGCCGATACCAACGACCTCTACTATTACCAGTCACACGCCTACCGCAAACCCGGCAAAAGAGGGTTTTCGAAAAGCGAAATAAAAGCCATACGCAAGGAGCACGGATACAAGGATGAGAAGCGGAAGAAGTGAGAGCGGACTCAGTTTCGCGGTGAAGGGGACAACCAGCAAGGTAGCATATTGCTCGCTCAGCATTCGCTGCGGCACCAGGGC
>CAMNNY010000054.1 GCA_946546175.1 uncultured Bacteroidales bacterium | reverse complement strand
GGTTCAGGCCCCCGCCATAACCAGGGCGGGGGCCTCGTAAGCCCGGCCGCTCGATACCTCGCGGCCTCAGTGGCCTGTGACGCCGCGCCGAGGCGCAGCTAAGCGGCCGGTAAGATTCCAGTGCGGGTCAGGAAGGACGAGGGGAGGTGGTGTGGACTCGCGACCTCAGGGGCCCGGGACGCCGCGCTGGTGCGCGGCTGGTGCGGCCGGTAAGATTCTTGTGCGGGTCAGGAAGGACGAGGGGAGGTGGTGCGGACTCGCGGCCTTAAGGGCCCGGGGCGCCGCGCCGAGGCGCGGCTGGCGGCCAGAAAGATCAGGGCGCAAAGATGCCCTAGCAGGTCGGGCATGACACGGAAGGTGGACCCCCCGACCAAGTCGGTTACTCGCAGAGGAAGGTCGGGGAGGCGGGGCCGTTGGCGCGGTAGTGAGGGGCGTAGAGCGATTCGATCTCAGGGGCGGCGCAGTGGAAGAGACCGCTTTGGCTGACGTAGAACGACTCTTCTAGCGTAGTCTTTTCTTCGGGATATGTCTCAAACCAGAACACGCTCCCCGAGGTGCCAACACTTCGGTAGGCGCCGCGGTAGTAGCCGGAGAGCTGCTGGACGGGCCTGAGGCAGGCGGGACGCGGGGCCTGGATGCGCACGAAGCTGCGGTTCTCCTCATTCCAGATGCTGTAGACTGCGACAACCCGGGTGCCGACAGTAAGCACATCGCCCTCGTGAATTTCAGTGCGCGAAGCCGGTCCTCCCTTCACTTCTTCTTCAAGATAGTACTTGCAGCTGATAGTAAAGCCGTTGCCGGTTGCGGCTACCTTCTCGAAAGGCAGAGTGGTGGTGCCGGACAGCGCAATCACCTTGGTGTTCAAAGTCTCGGCAGAGCTGTCGAGGACACATGCCAGGGCGTTGACGGTCGCCGGGCAGTTGCGCCATTCCTGGGTCTCTTTCTGGAGCATCAGCCACAACCGTATCCCTTCGGCAATCTCCTTCTCGCCCTGGCTTGCCATAAGCTGACACAGCAGACTGTGGGCGTAGAGCTCGCTTTCGAGCAGTCCGCGCCAAGGCATCACGGCATTGGGGTAGTAGATGCCACCGCGCTGATGCTTGACGGCATACTGGGTCAGAGATTCAGTGTCGCGCTCTATAGTCTTCCTGATGCGCGACCCTGCGAAGAGTCGGATGCCAAGTTTTCTGGCAAGGGCCAGTCCCTCGTCAGACGAAGCTAAAGTCTTAAGAGTCAACAGCCTGCGGGCTTTCGCAAACACTGCACCCTGCAGGCCGAGGTTGCCGGAAGGGACGAGTAGCGAACGCACGCTCGCAGCGGTTTCCCGGTCGACCTTTTGCCCGAAGGGCTCGCCCGCGAACTGCGACCGCACGTAGAGGTACTGGTCGAGTGAGATGCGGCCGCACCACCAAGGCCGGTCGCTCTTTCCGAAGAACGAGCGGTCGAGGTATTGCACCGCTGCCGGGATTGCCTTCGAAAGTGCTTCGGGGACGGTGAGTCCGTGTCCGCGCATGCTGCCGATCCAGTCGAGGATGACCGCAGTCACGATTGGCGAGGAGTTCATTTCGGCGAACCATGCGAATCCGCCGTCGGACTTGCGGCAGGCAAGGAGCTTTTCGGTGAGCGCGGCGAGCTGCTGGCTTGTCAGTCCGGCCGAACCGAGCCGCACGGCGAGCGAAGATGCATAGAGCGTCTTCATCAGGCTGATGCTGTTGTCCGATCCGACCTCGAACTCCTGCGGCACGGCCTCGCGGACCATGTCGAGGATGCTGATCTCGCGCATGGCGGCCGATTCGCCGGGGATGAGGGTGAACTCTGCGCGCAGCTGCCTGATGAGCTCGTCGCGGTCGGCGCCCGCGAGCAGCACGCCCGAATGTGCCTCTGTCAGAGTCTGTTCGGGCTTGCGTACGGGCACGCGGACGCGGATGCCGTCGGCTCCCTCAGCGCCGTCGTCCGGACGGAAAACGGCGGTAAGCGTAAGTTCGTCTGCGCCGGCTTCGAGCGTGACGGGCACTTCGGCAGCGATCTGCCCCATCGCGGGGACGGAAAGATGTTCGGCCCTTCCGTTCACGGTCAGCGTGCCGCTTATCGGCCGCGCTACCGCACTCGAGAGGGTTATTCGCGCCCGGTAAGTGTCGTTGGAATAGAGGAACTGCGGCTCTACCACCGCAATCTTCACCGGCAGAGTTACGAGCATCTCCCTGCGGAGAGTCTCGTTGCGCATCTGCTTGTCATGGGCGAAAAGCTGGACGAAGAAAGTCGAGAGCTTGTCGGCATTGCGGAAGGTGAAAGAGATATTGCCGTCTTTGTCGGAACGCAGGCAGGGCTCCCACGCGATAGTGGTGGAGAAATCTTCGCGGATGGTGATTTCTTCGACTTCGACGTCGGCTAGCGGAGCGGCTTCTTCATACTGTAAGTCAACGACTTCTTCCTCTGCAATATCGTCGGCTGACTCGGCGTGGGCGGCCGTGGCCAGCATCATATTGGTCGACTTCATCGCATAGCCAAATGCACGTATTCTGCTGCCGGCGTTGTTGGTGCCGGGGCGCATCTGGTAGTACGGGCTTGACTTGAGATATCTGGCGATGCGGATGTTCCCCCACTGATTTGGAAGGATGGTCTCGCTGCTCTTGTCGAAGATGGTCGCGGCGCATTCCACGCCGGGAGCTGTCTTGATAGTGAATGTGTACTGCGCGCCGGGAGCGGTGGCGTCGAGGAAGCGGGTGAACTCCAGCGGCAGGTCGAGGCTTGTGTCGCGCCTGCGACAGGTGGCGGTGCTGTGCTCCGAGCGTCCGTCGTGGAAGTACGATATGGAGATGGTGATCTCGTCGGGATCGCTCGGGCGGAGTTCGCGGCGGAAGGTCTTTTCGCCGGGTTTGGCTTCGGTGCCGGCCTCGATGACTACCACTCGGCTTTCGATGAGCTGGGCATACGGCCCGTAGACTTCCACGAGGGCCCAAACCTTGCGCGGGCCGGTGACTGCTTTCAAGGCAGCGGCCGTCTCGTCGCTAAGGTCCTCGAAATAATACGTGCGGGGTTTTTCTTCTTTTGTGGGCCTCGGCAGGGTATGGACATATTGCGAGAACTGCTTGGTCTCGCCGGTGCCGTCAACGACGGTTATCTCTATATTATAATAATTGTAGTTTTGCGTGGAGTCCGTCTGGAATTCAAGGCAGAAGTGGCCCTGTCCGTCGAGTTCGAGCTTGCGCTCTTCTATGGTGTCGCCCCAGCGGCCGATTGTTGCTTTGATGTCGGCTCCTGCGAGCGAATGCCCGCTGTATGCTTTGATGGTGCCGGAGACGCGGGCGGTCTCGCCACTGTAGATCGGCTGCTCGATGCGGTCGAAAGTCAGTGCGAAGGTAGGCAGCACGAAGTCGTCTACCCTGATGCTCTTGGAAGTGAGGTATTTACCGTTCGTTTCTATGCGGATTTCGTAGTAGCCGTTCCTCTCGCGACGGGGGAGGAAGAAGCTGCCGTCGGCCGAGCCGAATTCGCTGGTGGTTAGAGTTTTGCGGCTTATTTCTTCTCCCTGGGCATCGTGCAGGATGGCGATGAGGGTCTTTCCTTTGGAGATAGTGAGTTTTTCGGCTTCTGTGTAGACTATGACCTTGAAATGTACGGTTTCTTCCGGTTGGAAAGCGCTGCGGTCGGTGAGTAACAGTGCCCTGAGTTCGGGCTTTATGGCATCAGGCGCAAAATTGTAGTTCCCCGTCCAGCCGTAGCCAGAGCGGCGAATGTGGCCGTTCTCTGTGATGCTGACCTGCAGTTGCTTCTCCTTATCCGGAGTGATTTTTGTCGGGCCGTTTTTGTAGCCAGTTACCGGCTCGCCTGTGATGTAGTCGGTAGCCCAGGCCCAGTAGCCGTTCCGGTCGGTTTTGTATGCGGCTGACAGGGTGTATTTGTTCCAGGTGGCGTCTGACTTGTATTTTCCGTTGGAGCATTCTACGTTGTAGGTGTCGTCATCGAGATCAGGCAGAGCCATACGCAGGGTGTCGGTGCGGTAGAAGCTCCCGGTCGTGTTACTCAGGGTCTTGGTGAAGAGAGTCTTTTTGTCTTTGGTGACTTTTACCGTCACCTTGTCGAGATTTCTCAGATGCGCCTCCAGCACCCCGTCCTTGATGGAGAAGTTAATATCCTTGGAGGCGAGCGTCTCCAGAAGCTGTTTCACCTGGGTGCAGCATTCGGCGAGAGTCTTTTCAGTTTTGGCAAAGGTGTTGCGGTCCTTTTCGAACTGTTCGCAGTCGGCTTTGAATGTGAGGTATTCGGCCGAGGATGCATCCTTCTCTTCGAGTTGCCCGAATCGCTGGTTAAGGAGAGCCTGGCGGGCAAACAGGCTGACGGCTTTGTCGTTATATTTCCGGGCGAAGGCCTGCAACTTGTCTGCGCTGACGGCATGGGCGCGGAATACGCCAATCTCGTCGTTTGTTATGCATTGAAACTCGATCAACTGCAGCAAGGGATAGCGTCCGCCGGCCACCTTGCTGACTTCGGCGGAGTCAATCTGATTGGAGAGAAACAGGCTCCACGCAGCATATTCGAGATCGTTTTGTAAATTCTCTATCAGAGCCTTGCCGTAGACGGGCGATGTGATCCTCCAGTCTTCGTGGTAGAATGCCGGATTGTAGGCTTTGGCAAGCCGTTCGCTCTGGCGTGTGAAGATCGCTTTGCGCTCGTCGTAGTTGTCGAAGAACGACACCACAGGTTCGTCGAAATCGGCTATTTCTTTGCGGGCGGCTGTGCGTCTGCTCTCCCGCTCCTTCCAGTTGATCTGCACGGCAACCTGCTCGCACCGCTTCACCGCATCATAGAAATCCCACGGCAGACGCTTGTCGCCCGCCTCCTTCTTGATCTGCTCCAGTATCTTCAACTGATCCTTTGGCAGGTCTTTCTTGTAGGCCTGGTCATATTGGGCCCAGAGGCTTGTCAGGACATGGAAGTCCTGCTTTTCGGCATTCTGGCCGGCGGCTTTGGCCATGGCCGCTGAAGCTGTGAAACAAGATATCATAATGCTGGTTGCGACAATCGCAAAAACGTGTGGTTTCATACAAACAAAGTTAGCAAACTCCTTGGTATATGAAAAGATTGTGCCGCAGGAAAGGAAATCGCATTTTATCACTATATTTGCGCCTGTATGAAAGAATTACGCACATGCGCTTCCCGCGCAATCGCCATATTTATCCTTGCTCTGGCAGTGATTATCACCACTTCCTCCTGTACGGATGTCCGCAACGACAGCCCCGATCAGCAAAAAGCCCTTACCCTCAAGTACGTCAATCAGTTCGCCTATAACGTGATGGCCCTCTACTACTTTTGGGTCGACGAAGTCTCCAAGGGTATTCAGAGCTGGATGTCCGACGACGACCCCAAGGAGAAGGTCAAGCAGGTCCGCTATAAAGATGCCGACGGCAA
>CAMNNY010000053.1 GCA_946546175.1 uncultured Bacteroidales bacterium | reverse complement strand
TGGCGAGGTTGTTCTGCAGACCGTCGTAGGAACTGGACAGAAGGCCGGGGCCGAGGGATACTTCGAGCATCTTGCCGAGGAACTCGACGTTGTCGCCGGCCTTGAGGCCGCGGGTGCTCTCAAAGACCTGGACGGACGCCTTGTCGCCGCCCACCTTGATGACCTCGGCGAGGAGTTTGGTGCCGGCGAGGTCGATGTGGCAGAGTTCGTTCTCGGCCACAGGACCGTCTACCTGCACTGTCACCAGGTTGGACACGATGCCCGTTACTTTACCTTTTGTACTCATTGGTGTCTATAGATTTTTTATTGTTTCTGATTTCGTCTACAAGCTTCCTGAAAAGCTCGCGTCCCGTCTCGGGATCGAGCCTGAGCCAGCGTACTATGATCTGGAGCTTGGCCACGAAGGCGAGAATGGCGTCGAGAGTGAAGACCTCAAGACCTGTGATCCCGTCTATCTTGTCCCATACCAGATCGTCCAGCCCCCTTTCCCTTGCGAGGATGTCTGTCCCCTTAAGAACGGCTTCAACCTTGGGCTTGTCCTCGAACTCGCGCTCCTCGGCCTCCTCGTCCAGCACGAGGATGTCCATCCCCTCGGGGCGGCCAAGAGCGTTGTTGAGAAACTCCACGCGTGTGTTGCGCAGGTCGAGATCGTAGGAGAAATACTCCCTGATGAAGCGGTCGCGGCTTGTGAGCGCCTTGCGGTAGAAATCTGCATTGAGATTCTCGGGGGCAAAGCCCGCGAGCAGCAAGTCGAGCTGCGCGGCGTCGGCCTTCGAGAGCTGGCTGCGGATTTCTCCTATGATGGCGTCGCTGTCTATCTGACCGCGATAGTCACTGGTGATTACGGGGAGACTGGCTACTATGTATTCGTAATTATTCACCGAAGAGAAGCTTTTTGGTGAGCGGACGCATGTACTCGCTGATGAGGGCCGTGAAGGTCTCGTCTGTGAGGCTTACGAACCAACCGCCGTCGGCGGGGCCGATGGTGAATCCGCCGGCAATCTTCTTGGAGAAATCTGCCTTGACGCCGGCCTTGAGAGTCTTGGCGAGTGTGGCGGACACCCACGGCTCCAGTTCTTTGCGGAGCGATTCGGGGAGAACGACCTCGAGATCCGCACTCTGTTCGGTGCTGAAGTTCTTGGCTACGGCGAGGATGATCTCCTTGAGGAAATCGGTCTCGGAGAGAGCTTTCTCCGTGCCCTGTTTGACGACACACGAGTCGAGGATGTTCTCGATGTCTTTGCGCGTAGCCTGAAGGGCCTGTTCGCTTGCCATCCGGATGTCGGATTTGGCCTTGTTCCTGAGGTCTTCTGCTTCCTTTTCGGCTTTGGCGACGATAGATGCGGCCTCTGCCTTGGCGTCTGCCACTATCTTCTCGGCCTGGGCCTTGGCGTCGGCAAGATACTTGTCGCCGTCTTCCTTGCCCTTGGCAAGACCGTCCTGATAGAGCTTGTCGGTGAGTTCTTGGAGTTTGCTTTGCATATTATAGTATAGTTGTTGTTCGTATCATCGTTACGGTCTGCCCGAAGGCGGCCTTTTCCCGGACTAGGGTCGCGAAGCGACGGCCGCTTTCGGGCAGACCGTAACTATTTTTACAAAAAATGCGCGTAAAGATAATCAAAAGCCTTCAAAAAGACAATTAAATGTAATTACTGTTGATGCGCCGGCTTCAGAAGATCGAGCACAACCTTCACCGGATTGAAGGTCTCGACGGGCACCTCTACGAACGAAGTGAGCCAGTCGGACATGGCGCCGTTCCACAGCCCGGGGAGTTCGAGGGCCTTGAGCTCGCGCCCCTGGTAGCTCTTCGAGCTGATGAATCCGGTCTCGTGGTCGACATATTCGGGCAGATTGAACTTCTCGCCGCGTGAGTCGCGCAGGCAGCAGACGAGGTCGACCGGATTGAAGTGGGTCGCTTCACGCATCAGTGAAGGGTCGCTGATCTGCACGCTCTCGAGTATCTGCAGGGAAGTGCTGCCGTCTTTTTCGCGGATGATGAACGGGCCGCCTCCGGGCTCGCCTTCATTTCTGACCATGCCGCATACGCGGAGCGGGCGGTCGAGTTTGGCGCGAAGGGCAAGGGCGCGCTCCTTACAGGACTTGAACTCGGGCATCTCGATGCAGAACTCCTTGAGCAGGAACTCTTCGATCTCGTTGCAGAGAGCCTGGCACTCGTCGGTGGCATAAGGGTCTTCGTAGGGAGGGAAGTAGCCGGCAATGTTGGGCTGATATGGAGCGGGGTTGATACCTGCCACCTGATCGAATTCGTAGAGCAGCCCGAAAGCGCGGTCGCGCAGCTGAAGCGCACGGCCCATAAGAGCCTTTTTATAGAGCGCGGTCACGGGAAGCAGCCGCTCGACTGCGACATTGTCGATATTCTTGATGCTGACGAGCTCTTCGTCAATCTCATTGAGATTGTGGATCAGCGCACCGTGCCCGGCAGGGCGGGTAAGGACGGTGCCGTCTTCCTTAAGGAACGGTTTGTTGTCAGGAGTTACGGCGATGGTGTCCGTGCTCTTGTCCTGGTAGGTGAAACGGATGTCGTAGCGCACGTCGTATTTCTTCTCGTAAGCATCTTTAACCTCCGCAAGGGCGGCTTCGAACAGGTCGCGGTGCTCCGGCGATATCGTGAAAGTGAGATGAACCGTACCGTCCTGCCCGCGCATATACTCCTTGCCCTCGATGAGGTGCTCGGCGAGCGCCGTACGCACTTCATCGGCATAGCGGTGGAACTTCAGTACGCCCTTGGGCTTGGAACCATAGCCGAGGCCTTCGGGCCCCAGAAGCGCATCCGCTGTCGCGACGGGGTCGTGGGGGGCTTTGCCGAAAACGGCAGGGTCGTAGAAGGCGAATTTCTCGATATTGTCTGCGAGTTTCTCAATAGTCTCGGGCTTATGGGCGAAAACGTCCTTGAACATGCGCGAGGCTGCGCCCGAGGCCGGTACGAACTTGCACTTGCCGTGGACTTCAGCCGTGTCAGCGTATGCTGCTGCCTGCTTCAGCCCTTCTTCGGAGAGCTTCACTATTCCGCGGCCGATGGTGGCGGCTCCAACTATCTTGAGTGAGGGAAAGCCTTCTTTGAATCGCTCGATTTGTTCTTCCTGTGTCATGATTATGTGGTGTTTGGATTATTCGATGAAAAACTCCCTGCGGTATTTGTAGTTGCGCCGCAGTTCCTTGAAGTCGCCGGGATTCATCCTGAAAAGGAAATCGTCGGTGAATATAGGGTAGTTGTACTGAAGGGTGCTTGCCATCTGTCCCTGGCTCATTCCCGTGAAATTGAGGCTGATGGAGTCCATGCCCTCGATGTCGGGAACCGGTACGAAGTCGTAGAGTTCGGTGATCCCGAAGAACCTGGCGGTCGAACGTACGGCCATGCGGGTGCCGCCGAGTTTTCCCTGGTATGAATAGCCCGCTATGTGGGGGGTGGCAATGTCGGCGACAGCCACGAGGCGGGGGTCGACGTCGGGCTCGCCGTTCCATGTGTCGATCACGAGCGAATCGAGGCGGGGGAGAGCCTTGAGAAGGGCTTCGTCGTCGACGACCTCGCCGCGGGCGGTGTTGATCAGCATCGCGCCGAACTTGAGCTTGGAGAAGAAGTCGTCGGAACACATCCGGCGGGTCTGGTCCGTAAGAGGGACGTGGAGGGTGACTATGTCGGAGTTGGCGAGGAGGTGGTCCAGCGAGCAGAACTGCGATGGCCCTTCCTCTTCTTCGCGGGGAGGGTCGTTGAGGAGCACTTTGAATCCCAGCTTACGGGCAGCGTTCTCAACCCTGATTCCGCAGCTCCCGCATCCGATGATTCCGATTGTCGATCCCAGGATGTTGCGGCTCTTTCGGGCGGCGCAGCCGAACATGGCCGAAAACACGTAGTTCATCACGGCTCCGGCGTTGCAGCCGGCGGCGTTGGAGACATGGATGCCGTGTTCGTTGCACCACTGCAGGTCGATATGGTCGGTACCGATCGCGGCGGTCGAGATCATCTTTACGTTGGTGCCGTCGAGAAGCGCGGCGTTGCACTTGGTGCGGGTGCGGATTATGAGCCCGTCGACGTTGAGAAGGTCGTTGTGAGAAATCTCGGCCCCGTCGAGGTAGACGACTTCGGCGTAAGGCTCGAAGACGCCATGGATGAAGGGGATGGATTTTTCGATGACAAGTTTCATTTCAGAATGAGCTTTTCGACCTTGCGAAGCTTGGGGCTGTCCTTGATGAAGAGTTCATCCTGATCAAGAACCGCATTGATTTTAGAGATAAGTTCGTCCGTCTGAAGAAACAGCATGCTCCTTACCACGGAAGAGTTGAGGGTGATCGAAAGGGTTCCGTCGCGGAAGAACTTTCTGATTGTGTATGGCGCGGCCTGCGAGACTTCGTCCCAGGCAAGGTAGACCCTGCGGCTGTTGTGGGATGCGCTGATGCCCATAGCCTTGACGTAGCGGAGCATGATGTTTTCCATCCCTTCCGCTGTCTTTTTCTCTACTTTCATTGGCGGGTGAAGACGCCTCCCTCCGCCTTGTAGAATGTGGATTCCTGGGTGATGCCGCTGATGATGCGCTCGAGGCGCGATTTGTCGGTGTCGGTGATGAAGATCTGGCCAAAATCGCTACTTGCTACCATCTCGAGGAGATTGCGCGTGCGGTCGAAGTCGAGTTTGTCGAAAAGGTCGTCGAGAAGCAGCATGGGCGCAAATCCGTAGCGCTCCTTCATGATCTCGTACTGGGCAAATTTGAGGGAGATCAGGAAAGACTTCTGCTGGCCCTGTGAGCCGACCTTTCGGATAGGCTCGCCGTCCATCGTGAAGACAAGGTCGTCGCGCTGGATACCGCATCCGGTAAAGCCGAGCATCCTGTCTTTGGCGAGGTTGTCCTTGAGGAGATCGTAAAGAGGCGCGTTCTGAAGGTCGGAACGGTAGCGGATCCCCACCGTCTCACGCCCGCCCGAAAGCATTTCATAGAACTTGCTCACGCGCGGCTCGATGGCCTGAGCGAATGCGAGGCGTTTCTGGTAGATCCGCGAGCCCCACTCCGCGAGGCGGGTGTCGATGGTGTCGATGATGGAGTCGTCGGCTTCGCCTTTGAGGATGACGTTGCGGGTCTGCAGGAGCTTGGCGTAGCGCTGCATGTCGGAGAGGAACTCCCGGTCGATCTGCGAAAGCACGGCGTTGGAAAAACGCCTGCGCTCTTCCGAAGAGTCGCTCACGAGGGAGGTGTCGCCCGGGGAGACCATCACTATCGGAAGGATTCCGATATGCTCGCTGATCTTGGTATATTGCTTCCCGTCGTGGGTTACCTTCTTTTCTTCTCCGGATACCGCCTTGATGCCGAAACGCGAGGTGCGCCCTTCATGCATAGTGTAGGTCCCGGAAAGTTCGAAAGACTGCGAACCGTGGGCGAAGTTGTACTTGTCTGAGGATCCGAATGCGCTTTTGGTCATCGAGAGGTAGTAGACGGCGTCGAGCAGGTTTGTCTTGCCCTCACCGTTGCCGCCGCACAGGCAGTTGAGGTTGGGAGAGAACTCAAGCTCCTGAAGGGTTATGTTCCTCCAGTTGCACGCCACTATTTTGTCCAGAACAGGCATCGGTTATTTTTTGGAGGCGCGAGGGTGCGCCTTGTTGTACACGTTTTTAAGCTTTTCGACGGAATTGTGGGTATAGACCTGGGTCGCGGCGAGCGAAGAGTGACCGAGCAGCTCTTTAATGCTGTTGATATCGGTACCTTCGTTCAGAAGTTCGGTGGCGAGGGTGTGCCTCAGGACGTGCGGGGATTTCCTTGCTGTAATCTCAGGCACGGCCCCGAGTTCGTCCTTGACGGCCCTGTCCACGAAAACGGGGTAGAGCTTGCCTCCGGACTTGGTGAGCAGGAGAGGGGAGTCTGATCCGCCCGTCTCGATACCCATTTTGTCTACTACACGCAAATATAGCAAAATATCCTCGCAAACAGATTCCGGCATGGGGATTTCCCTCATTTTGTCACCCTTGCCAAGTACGTGGAGAACATGTCTTCTGGCGTCGAACGAACCGCGGGTGAGTCCGATCAGTTCGCTGCGGCGTATTCCGGTGGAGAATAGGATGCTGATTATAAGCCTTTGGAGGACCCTGGAGTAAAGCTGTAAGTCACCCTTGTCGCCAGGCTTGCAACTGAACAGGCTGAGGACTTCGGTGCTGCCGTAGATGGCAGTCTTTTCGAAGTATTCGTCGATCGAGTCTTCGCGGTAGAAGACCGGAAGCCTCTTTTCGACCTTCGGGCGCGGAAGTGTGCGGACCGGGTTGGACTGGAGTTCGCCCTGGGCAACGAGCCAGCGGCAGAATCCGCTGAGCACGCTCATGTGAAGCCCCACGGTGCGGGCGCCCACCCCCTTTTCGTCAAGCAGATGGACTTCATAGCTGCGTATGACTGGGGCGCAGAGCGCACCGGGCAGCTGCTCGGGTGCGGCAAATGCTTCGAACCCTTCGAGAATCTCGCGGTAAATCGCCTGGGTGCGGGATGAATAACGCTTCACTCCGCCGACATACGAGAGGTATTTGACGATAAGTTCGCTCATTTCCAGAATGGTTCCTGCTCCCAGCCTTCGGGGAAGCCCATCTGGGCCGGATCGACTATGGGGTAGTTGTGGATAAGGGTCTTCAGACGGTCTGCGAAGGTATTGGTCGGCTTCACGGTGTTCTGAAGGTATTTTATCAGGCAGAGAGTCAGATAGATGTGCTGGGAGGCGTCGGGCTCCTGCGGCGGGAAGAGGTCGCGGGGTGAGCCTGGCACGAGGGCTTCGACGCTTATTGTTTTGTTCCACAGACGGTTGTGGTGCGCGCACATGTTGCGGATGTAGACCAGATGGTGCAGCCAGGAGTTGAAGATGATATCCGACACGCCGTAGTGCTCGGCTATCCGGCTGCGCAGTCTTCCGGGCTTCATCGCGGAATAGAGGCTGACCAAGGTGCCCATGGAAGTGGCTTCGAGGGCGAGCCAGCAGGGAGGAAGCGGATTGGAGTACTTGCGGTAGAAACTCTTGATTGCGTCGTTGTCCGAGCGCTGGACCTCGGCGGTAAGGTGGCGGAGAATGTCGCGGTGATCGCGTTTGTTGCTGAAATAGTCGGGGTTGAGGTACCAGTATCCCGATTCGTCGGAAGATGACGCATAGGCGATGCGGGCGCGGATCGACACCTCTATTTTCTCCATCTCGTGGAAGATGAGTTCGCGGAGACGCCGGTCGAAGCCGTAGAGGGCATAGGCGTCGTCCATCGAGGCTCCGGGGCGGAAACGATGGGTCTGCCTGTCCTCCATCAGGGGGACAAGGTAACTCTTGAGCCGGGAGTAGCTGACATTCTGGAGGACGCGGAGCGCCTTCTTTTCGTCGGTAATCAAGAGCCCCTGGCTCCTTAGAAGCTTTATCTGGTCTTCGAACGACAGCGCGCTGCCGTGAAACTCTGTTTTAAGCATAGTGCAGACACAAATATAACAAAAAACGATTAAATTTGCGCGAATGGGAACGATATGGGATCCGCTGCGCCGCAAAGATGTCGCACTTACTCCTGAGGAGCAGGTGAGGCAGTGGTTTATCGCAAACCTTCGCGACGCGCTCGGTGTTCCAGTCCATATGATGGGAAGCGAAGTCTCCTTCGAGTTCGGCCGCAAACACTACCGGGCCGACATTGTGGTGTATTCGCGCAGCGGCTCACCGCTCGCGGTAGTCGAGTGCAAACGCCCCGATGTGGAGATATCCTCGGAAGTGGCGCGGCAGGCGATGCGCTACAACGCAGTGCTCGATGTGAAATTTATCTTCCTGACTAACGGGAAAAATACCTACATTTACGGTCGTGATGCCTCCGGCGTATTCGTGCCGATGGATCACGCTCCTGGGTTCGAAGAGATGCTATGCCGACAATAGTTCCGCAATACCTTGACCGCAAGATTTTCAGAATCGTGAGCGAAGTTGCCCGCGAGCGTGGGGTGCGCGCTTTTGTGATAGGAGGCTATGTGCGCGACTGCTTCCTCGGACGCCCGTCGTCCGACATCGATATAGTCGTTGAGGGCAGTGGGATTGATTTCGCACGTGCGGTGGGCGAACGTACCGGCTCCTATGTGTCGTATTTCAAGAATTTCGGCACGGCGATGCTCCACTACAAAGGCGACGAAATCGAGTTTGTGGGGGCCCGCAAGGAGTCATACCGCAGGGAGTCCCGCAAGCCCATCGTCGAAGACGGCACTTTGCGCGATGACCAGGAGCGGCGCGATTTCACGATCAACGCGATGGCCTTCTCGCTTCAGGAAGACTCGTTCGGAGAACTCGTAGACCCGTTCGGGGGGATCAAGGACCTTGCGGCCGGTATTATCCGCACCCCGCTCGATCCCGATACCACCTACAGCGACGATCCTCTGAGGATGCTCCGGGCTGTCCGCTTCGCAACCAAACTCTCCACTCCCGAGCATGTCTTCACCATCGTTCCCGAGTCGCTCGAATCGATGAAGCGCATGGCCGGGCGGCTTAGCATACTCTCGGTTGAGCGTATCACCGAAGAACTCAACAAGATGCTTTTGACCGCCCGTCCTTCGATGGCCTTCGAACTCATGGAGCAGACTGGCCTTCTGGAGCGGATCCTGCCCGAACTATGTGCGCTGAAAGGTGTTGAGACCATGGAAGGTAAGGGCCACAAGGAGAATTTCTCGCATACCCTCATGGTACTCGACAATGTAGCCTCGACAGACGGAGCCGAGCCCAAGCTCTGGCTGCGCTGGGCCGCACTGATGCATGATATCGGAAAGCCGGCCTCGAAGCGTTTCGTGCCCGGTACCGGATGGACTTTCCACGGTCACGACCTGATCGGCTCGAGGATGGTCCCCAAGATCTTCCAGCGGCTGAAGCTCCCGCTTGACGCCATGAAGTATGTAAAGAAACTGGTGTGGCTGCATCTCCGCCCGATCGCGCTCGTGGACGAAGGAGTGACCGATTCGGCCGTCCGCCGGCTTCTTTTCGATGCGGGAGAGGATATCGACGACCTGATGATCCTCTGCCGGGCGGATGTCACGTCCAAGAACCCAGCAAAGGTTGCCCGTGTTCAGGCAAATTTCTCGCTTGTGGAGCAGAAGCTCGTGGAAGTCGAGGAGAAAGACAGAATAAGGAATTTTAAGAACCCGATTTCGGGGGAGTACGTGATGGAGGTCTACGGACTGGAGCCGTGCCACGAGATCGGAGTTATCAAAGAAGCGGTCAAGGAGGCCATCCTCGACGGCGTTATAGAGAACAATTTCGAACAGGCAGATGCTTTCATGAGGGTCAAGGCTGCCGAAATGGGACTTAAGGAACAATGAACAAATCCTCGATACTGATGATCTATACCGGCGGTACGATCGGAATGAAGACCGATCCGCTGGTGGGCGCTCTCCGCCCCTTCGATTTCGCCCAAATACTCGATGAAGTGCCTGAACTCGGGAAGTTTGCCGGCACGCTCGATTCCTATTCGTTCGACCCGCTTATCGACTCCTCGGACATCGATCCTGCAATGTGGCAGAAGATGGCTTCTCTGATTGCCGAGAAGTACGACGACTACGACGGCTTTGTCGTGCTTCACGGCACCGATACCATGTCGTACTCGGCTTCTGCACTCAGTTTCATGCTCGACGGCCTTTCCAAGCCGGTCATTTTTACGGGAAGCCAGCTGCCGGTGGGTGCGCCCCGCACCGATGGCAAGGAGAATCTCGTGTCAGCGGTAGAGATTGCCTCGGCGCGGTGTGCCGACGGCAGCGCCCGCGTCCCTGAGGTGGCCATCTACTTCGGCTCCTACCTGATGAGAGGCAATAGGACCATGAAGGTCAATGCCGAGAGTTTCGAGGCGTTCCGTTCGCCCAACCTCGAGCCGCTCGCCGAGTCCGGCATCAATATCCGCTACAACGACCGCATCATCCGTAAGTGCAGCGGAGAGCCTCTAAAAGTTTCGTTGGGACTCGACACAAGGGTGTCCATTCTGAAGATTCATCCCGGCATAACCCCGCAGGTGGTGCGCAACATCCTTCTCGGACCAGAGACCCGCGCCGTGATTATCGAAACCTATGGCGCAGGCAATGCCCCTTCCGCGTCGTGGTTCATGGACATGGTCCGTGAGGCGGCAGCTTCGAAGATCCTCGTGAATGTCACGCAGTGCGCTTCCGGTACCGTAGACATGGACCTTTATGCGACAGGCAAGCAGATGAAGGAGGCCGGGGTCATATCCGGCAGAGACAGCACTACAGAGGCGATGCTGGCCAAGCTTTTCCACCTGCTCGGATCCGGTCTGTCGGACGATGAGGTGAAGGCTGCGCTGGCGGTCAGTCTGAGAGGGGAGATCTCCTAGCGGTTTTATTTCCGATTAATGATGTCGAAGCGCCAGGTCACACCGACCTGGAAGTTGTCGTTGTGGGTAGTGCTTTCGCGGAACCAGATGGCGTGAAGACGAAGCTTGTTGTCTGCAAGGGGGAAGTACTCGAGTCCGGTTCCTCCGTAAAAAGCAGAGTAACCGAGAGGCATCGCTACGTCCAGGGCGTTGCCGTCGGCATCTACATTGTCAGCAGAGTTGAACTCATAGCCTAGTTTGCCGCAGATATTCCATCTGCCGACGCTCCAGATGGCCTTGCCGATGATCGAGTAGTCGGAGAGCAGATTCTTCTGACCGAAGCCGGCACGGTCTATCAGGTCGAGGTCAAGGGCCAGATCGCCGAGAACGACGTGGTTGCCGAGGGCAAGATACCGGATGAAACGGTGGGCGGGGTCTTCAACGAGGTTGGCTGTCCAGATGGTGCTCCATTCGGGAAGTATGTGCCCCTTCCACCCGATACTGTAAGCAAAAGATTCGGAAAAACCGAAGTCCAGTGGGGTATTGGCTATCTGGGCTGAAGCGATCTGTCCGGGTAAGAGTTCGTAATCGACTGAGATTCCGGTGGAAAAGCCTTGGGGAAGGCCGTTGCAGAATCTGCTCCAGAAGTAGACGTCAATCGGCACTGAGTCGTACTCGTAGCCGCCGATGAAAATCGCCTGCTTGCCCAGGGTGAGGGTCAGTTTCGGAGCCGGTTTCCATATCAGGCAAAGCCAGTCAGTCGCTTTGAGCGGATCCACGGCGGTCGGGGCAACATTGAGCCTGTGCCTGACTCTGAAACGGAGGCTGTCGGTTAACTTTCCGTAGACATGAAGATTGAGGTGGTCGGCAAAGAAACGGCTACTGTAGTTCTGGCCGATTATCTCTCCGTTGTATGCGGCGCGGGTGTCGACATAGAGCGAGTCTACTGCGGACTGGGCCCGCAGCGAAAAAGGAAGAATTAAGGCTATCAGAAGTATCGGAAGCAGCTTTTTCATATCTATGTGCAAATCTAATAATTATCATTTAAATATAAAATGGTGCTTACATTTTTGTTTTTTTATTGTAGATTTCGTTGAAAATTATCAACTTTGAGGAGACTAATCACAGTAATTATGCTAAAGGATATAATCAAAACTCTTGGCACGGGCAAGTTCTGGAAAGAACTGGTCATTATGACCGTCGGAATGATGGTGGGCGCTGCTGCCGTTTATTATTTCCTGGTACCCAGCAAGTTGGTGATCGGAAGCATCTCCGGTCTTTCGATCGTTATCTCCGGCATCTTTGCCAATATGGGGATTTCGATCAAGGTCTCTTGGGTCGTCCTTGCGATTAATGTGATTCTGCTTGTGATGGCGTATTTCCTGGTTGGAAAGGAATTCGGCATAAAAACAGTGTACACGGCCCTTATCCTCGGCCCTCTGATGGATCTGTGGGAGCTCATCCTCCCGTATCAGAAGCTGATCGCTGAGGGGAGCACATCAGTTATGGGGGATCCGTGGTTTGATCTTCTGTGTTTCGTCCTGATGCTCAGTATGTGCCAGGCGATTCTGTTCAATATCAATGCATCGACCGGAGGTCTGGATATTCTTGCCAAGATCGTCAATAAATACCTGCATTTCGATATCGGTACTTCAATCACGGTAGCAGGCGGACTGATCTGCTGTTCGGCGTTCGCCATTAACCCGTTCCGTATGGTTGTGATAGGCCTTATCGGCACCTGGATCAACGGACTTGCAGTAGACTACTTCTCCGCCAACCTTAACCGCAGGAAGCGCGTATGCATCATTACGGATGAGTATGATGAGTTGCGTCGGTTTATCATCAACGAGCTTCACAGAGGGTGCAGTCTCTTCCCGATGAAAGGCGGCTACTCCAAGAGCGACAAGATCGAGCTCCAGGCCATTCTTTCCAAGGATGAGTTCGCTGCTCTGATGAACCACATCCGCGTCCGCAACATCAAGTGCTTCATCACTGCAGGCAATGTAAGCGAAGTTTACGGCGCCTGGAACACCGCCAAGAACAAAAAGCTGAAGCATCTCGATTAGGTTTGGTTTATCGCCGCGGTTTGGTTTATCGCCGCGGTTTGGTTTATCGCCGCGGTTTGGTTTATCGCTGCGGTTTGATAGGCGGTAAACGGCTGATTTAAAAATCTTTGGGTCTCGCGATTCTCCTCGCGATTTCGCTTTGGTGCCCCTCTCGATTTCGCTTTGGTGCCCCTCTCGATTCCGCTTTGGTGCCCCTCTCGGTCACTCCCTTTCCGGCCGCTTAGCCGCGCCCCAGCGCGGCGTCCCGGGCTTACGAGGCCGCGAGGTATCGTCCCTTTCCTCGGCATTCCCGACTCGCACCGGGATCTCATCGGCTACTCAGCCGCGCCCTGCGCGGCGCCCCAGGCTTACGAGGCCGCGAGGTATCGAGCGGCCGGGCTTACGAGGCCCCCGCCCTGGTTATGGCGGGGGCCGTCG